>ONQH01000129.1 GCA_900319885.1 Candidatus Avelusimicrobium ruminicola | reverse complement strand
CCTTAATCACTTCGGCGGCTAGTTTTTCCACGGAAGCGGATAGATTTTCCTTCACATACGTTACAGCAGTAATTAGTTCATCGGCTTGTTGTTGTACAAACATAGTTTCCTCTCAAATACGTTCTAACGCGTTTTGTTCAATCCATCCTTTGAGCCCTTCGGAACGGACGACTACTTCCTGCCAGTGGTCTTTGGTATCCAACACGCGCACCAAGTGCCCTTGCTGCACCGCGGCACTGGCCGGGAAATTTTTGCCGGGCCCGCTACGCAGTTCCACCACGGGGGAGGCTACTACGGCTAAGGGTTCATTTTCCCAGGTATAGCGCAAGTAAAACCAACCGGCGCATAATACAAAGAGGATGCCTATCCCCAGTGTCAGTTTGCTTGCTTTGCGTGTAAAGAGCCAAAGGCCTACTACCAAACAAAGCGTCCAGCCTAACAGGCACAAGACCCCTTTAAGTTCCGCCAAAGGCAGTGCGTACAACGCTCGGTGCAACGCCTCGGGCATCCCGGTAGGAACCAGCGAATCGCCCCCGTTGGCTAAGGCCAACGATAGATTATGGCGAATATCGCTATGCGTAGGGTTTAAGCGGAAGGCCCGGTAATAATAGGCCACCGCCAACCCTTTGCTCCCCATTTTAAAATAGCAGTTACCTATATTGTAGTAAAGAAATGGGTCGTTTGGGGCATTTTTTAACGCTTGCTCATAGGTGGATAAGGCTTGCGCGTATTTCCCTTCCCGGTAAAATGACTCCGCCTGTTGCGTTAAGTCGCCCGCTTGAACATAGAAGGGCACAAGAATCAGTAACAGTAATAAGGCTCCTATACGTTTCATTTGGTTTCCTCCCAGGCTTTGAGTAAGGCACGGGCTTGCTCGGTAAATTGGGCCAAGGTTTGGGTATCGGCTTGCGTGGGGGCAAACCGGGCCGATTCTAATTTTTCCCATAAGTTGGTAAAACGGTTGCAAACCTCCGTTTTGACGCCTTTGTGCGCTAAGGCTTCTACAATGGCGCGTAATGGCAGGCTGGATGTAGAAATTTTCCATTTAGTTGATAGATAAGTAGATAAAGCATCCGCAATATGTTCGTAGGTGGTGGCCTTTTTAAGTTGCGCGCGCGCCTGTACATACGCATGGCGTTTAGCTGCGGTCTTTTTGCCTATTAAAGCGATAAAAAGGCAGAGAATCAGCCATCCGCCGGCTAGTGCGTGGAGCCACTTCCAATCCGGCAATTTGGCTAGCCACGAAGAACCGGGCGTGGGGTCGTTGAGGAGGTAGCGTATGTCTTGTCCAATAGTTTGCACCCCGTTGTTGCCGCCTTCGGTTTGGCCAAAGTCCAGTTGGTTGGCGGTGTGCGAGGACGGAGATACCGTAAGTTCCAACGGTTTAGAGGTGAGTGTTTTGTAGGTGGCGGATTGGGGGTCATAGTAAGACCAATGCAGGGCCGGAATCGTGTACGTGCCGGAAGCCGCCGGAACAAGCACCGTTTTGAAAATTTTATAACTGCGCGAAGTGCTATTGGGCAAATAGTTGGACGTAGGAGCCGCCGGATAAGAAGCGAGCCCTTCAATTTGCGGAAATTGTAAATCGGTCGTTGTTTTTAAGTTGCCGGGGCCTTGTACCGTGGCGGTGAGGGTAACGGCTTCACCGGCTTCGGTATGGGTGGGATCCAGTTTGGCAATAAACGCATAACCGGTACCTACCGCCCCATAAAAGGACGTCGGCTTGCCTTGCGTAGGCAACGGCTCAATGCGCAGTTTCATCGGGGTAGAAGACACAGTTTGTTCGGGTTCAATAGCGGCTCCGCCAAACACGCGGTCTAATAAGGAGAGGGGGGACGAACCCGGCCGGAAAGAAACACTGGCCGAGCCAATGGTGGCTTGCCCGGCACTGACACCGGCTAAGCGGTAGCGTTTTTCTTCATAGCGGTAAATGATCCCGTTAATGGTTTGTTGGCCTTGTGCGTCCCCGGCTTCTTCCATAAACAAGTTGGATAGCGGCGGGTTTTGATACGGCGCATCATAAAACGGTTTAGAATAATAAAAACGTACGCCTAACGTGAAGGGTTCGTTGACGTAAGGTTTCTTGTTACTGACCGCCGCTACCACAAAGTAGGGTTGCCCGTGGTGGGCATAGGCGCGGGTGGCCAATTCGCGCTCAAGCGGAGGCAATTGGGAAAGATCCGTATCGGCTTGGGTTGGGCGTTGTGTCGTAGTAACTGAAGGCGTGGAGGTGGGCGCGGTATTGCCCCGGTACACCCGTACTTCAATGGGTTGCGTGCGGTAAGTTTGGCCTTGGTAATTAAAGGTAATTTCTCCAATGGTGGTCTTGCCCACAAAGCGGGGAACCATAATATATTTGAACTGTGAGGTTGTGCGTCCGTTAATGGTGGACTGGGCTACTTCGCGGGAGTATACGTTAAACGCCGGTAAACTGGGCAGTTGCGGCATGACAATATTTCCGTTTGCGCCGGAAACTTGCACGGTGAGGGTTAGTTCGTCATCTAAGGCCAAATCGGTTTTGTCCGTGGTGGCAGAGAGTTTGATTTGTGCCCAAGACGGTAAACTAAGTATTAAGCAAATAAATAAGAGTGTAAGTTTTCTCATTACCAATCTTTCTCCACGGTAGGATCGTCCCCGCTGGCCCCCGGTTGGGTGGGACGTTTGTATTCGTTATCGCGGGCCAGTTGCATCACGCGGTCCGCCGCTTGTTTATCCAGTTGATTTTGTTGGTTTTGCGGCTGTTGGGGTTGCTGGTTTTGGTCTTGTTGGTCCGGCTGTTGCGGAGCCTGCCCCTGATTATTTTGCTGCTCTTGCTGGTCCTGATTTTGAGAATTGTTATCCTGGTTCTGGTTATTTTGGTTGTTTTGGTTATTTTGATTTTGTTTTTGTTGCAAAACCAGTTGTAAATTGTGAATTGCCTCTTTATCCTGCGGATTTTTTAGGATGGCTTGGCGGTAGGCGGCGATAGCCGGGTCCTGCTGGCCGGCGCGGTAGAACGTGTTGCCTAAGTTAAATAACGCGTCTTGCCCCAGTTGGCTATCTTCGTGCGAGACACTTTCAAAAGCGGCTTGGGCCTGCTGATATTCTTTTAATTTATAGGCGGCGGCTCCGGCCCCAAAAGCGGCTTGTGCGTTGTGTGGGTCTTGCTGTAAGGCTTTTTCGTAAGAAGAGAGTGCCTGACCGTATTGTTCGTTTGCGTAGAGTTTACCGGCCTGACGCAGTTGGGTACCTACCCCTGCTTGCAGCGGCAGTCCCACGAGTAATACCAGCATCCATCCATAGTATCGCATACGCATATTTTACCTTTTTTGTATCTGTTTTTTCTTGCCGCTTGGCCACAGCAAGTATCCCAGTAAACACAGCAGGGCCAAAAA
>ONQH01000076.1 GCA_900319885.1 Candidatus Avelusimicrobium ruminicola | reverse complement strand
TTGGCTTTTTCGCGTAGCCAATCGGTTACTAGCGCGGCGGGGTTGTCCTGCACGGTTTGCAAATACACGTGGAAAATTTTTCCGTCAAACGCTACGCCCGGTTCTTGGTCCGGCGTTACATACATTTGTACCGGGAATAAATCCCCGTTATAAAGCACCTTGTTGTCGTGCGGTACTTGCGCCTGAGGTTCCCCCGTTTTTTCGTCTTTGGCGTGTTGGGGGCCAAACACTTCTGGGAGGTCCTTTTTAAGGCGTTCTAAAAATAGTTTTACATCACTAATTACGGTTTGTGTATCTGCCATAGATATATTGTATAAAAAAAGGCGTAAATTTTATACAATACCAGTATGACACACGAACTCAAAAAAACCGCCCTTTGCGCCGCGTGCGAAAAAGCCGGCGGGAAGATGGTAGATTTCCACGGGTGGTTTTTGCCCGTCCAATTTGACAGCATCATTGCCGAACATAAAGCCGTGCGTGAAGCGTGCGGTATGTTTGATGTATCCCACATGGGCCAACTGCGCGTGAAAGGTCCGCAAGCCTTGCACTTTTTGCAATACATCAGTTGCAACATCATCAAAAGCGGCGATAGCGAAGGAACGTATTTCCACATTTTAACCGAACAAGGCACCATTATTGACGACGCAATTGCGTTTTGTTTAAGTTTGCAAGAATTTTTAGTAGTGGTTAACGCCGCGTGCATAGACGAAGATTTTGCTTGGTTTACCAAACAAGCCAAAGCCTTTAACGTCGCTGTTACCAACGAAAGCGACCAATGGAGCATGATTGCGCTCCAGGGGCCCACGGCGCTAGGCGTGGCGGATAAAATTTTGCCTGGCATAGTAGATTTGCCGCGCTTTCACATTAAACAAATTGAACTTTTTGGCGCCAAGGGCTACGTCACCCGTACCGGATACACCGGCGAGGATGGCGTAGAAATTATGCTGCCCAACGGGCAAATTGAAGCACTATGGAATACGCTGGTGAAATTGGGCGTCAAACCGTGCGGTTTAGGCGCGCGCGACGTGCTACGTTTGGAAGCGGGATACCTGTTAAACGGGGCGGATGCGGACCAAACCAAAACCCCGTACGAAGCCAACTGCGGCTGGGTTGTGAAACTTGCCAAAGAAAATTTTATCGGCAAAGCCGCGCTGGAAGCCAAAAAAGCCGCCGGCTTTAAGACGACGTTAAAAGCCTTCAAACTTAAAACCCCCGGCGTGCCACGCGAAGGATGCAAAGTGTTCTACCAGGGCGTAGAAACCGGCGTACTGACCAGCGGAACGTACTCGCCTTTATTCAAAGGCATCGCGGTTGGCTATGTGGCGAGCGAAATTGCGGTAGGCGCAGAAGTGGAAATTGAAATCCACGGGCGCAAAGTACCGGCCGAAGTTGTTAAAACACCGTTTTATAAAAATAGAGTCTAAGGAGTAAACATGTATAACGAAGAGAATTGCCGTTTTTTGAAAACCCACGAGTGGGCTTTTGTGGAAGGGGAAAATGCCGTAGTCGGTATTTCCAACCATGCGCAAGAAGAAATTAGCGACATTGTTTTTGTGGACTTACCCAAAGTGGGGCGCCAAGTAAAAGCGGGTGAAAACTGCTGCGTGATTGAATCGGTCAAATCCGCCAGCGAAATTTACGCCCCCGTTTCCGGTGAAATTGTAGCCGTGAACGAGGCCTTAAATAATGACCCGGCCCTCGTCAACCGTGAACCGCACGCCGGCGGTTGGCTGTTCAAAATCAAAATGGCAGACCCGGCCGAAGTAAACAACTTGTTGGACTTGGCTGCTTACAACGCCACGATTGGCAAATAATCTGCCCCCCGCTTTTGCGGGGGAATTTTTTATATAGGACGCTTATGTTTATTGCAAACACCCAAGAAGACCAAGAGGCCATGCTCGCCAAAATTGGCGCAAAAGACATCAAAGAATTGTTGGCACAAATTCCGGAAAAATTCTTATACCCGACCTTAGATTTGCCCCAGGCTTTAACCGAGGCCGAACTGACCGCCCACGTACACACGCTGGCCGCCAAAAACAAACCGCTTACCAATTTTATCGGGGCGGGGGTATACGACCATTTTATTCCGGCGGCGGTACCGGCACTTTCCAGCCGCGGAGAATTTTTAACTGCCTATACACCGTATCAGGCCGAAGCCAGCCAAGGCACATTACAAACGATTTACGAATTTCAAAGTTGCATGTGTGCACTACTCAATATGGACGTGGCAACCGCCTCTCACTATGACGGCGCTACGGCTATGACCGAGGCCGCCTTGGCCGCGTGCCGCATTACCGGGCGCAAAGAAATTGTGATTTCTGCCTTACTGCACCCGCATTATAAAGAAGTGCTTAGCACGTACACGCGCCACATGGGTATTACGATTCAAGAAGCGCCTGTTACGGCGGACGGACTGCTGGATGCAACCTCCCTCAAAACGCAATTAACCGACAAAGCCGCGTGCTTTATTTTACAAACGCCCAACTTTCACGGATGTTTGGAAGATGCACAAGCCGTTTCTGCTGCAGTGCATGCGGTGGGAGCGCTGCTAGTAACGGTGGTTAATCCCATTTCACTGGGCGTAGTACAAACCCCCGGTGAATATGACGCTGATTTTGCCGTGTGCGAAGGCCAACCGCTGGGCAATGCCATGAGTTTTGGCGGACCTGGCCTCGGCGTGATGACCGCCAAAAAAGCGTACGTGCGCCAATTGCCCGGCCGCATGGTAGGTATTGCCAAAGATAAGGACGGCAAACGCGCCTTTGTGCTTACGCTCCAAGCGCGCGAACAACATATCCGCCGCGAAAAAGCCGCCTCGAACATTTGTTCCAACGAGGCCCTGTGCGCGTTGAACGCGGTTATTTATTTAACGTTACTGGGGCCGAAGGGCCTACAAGAAGTAGCCGAACTAAATCTGGAACGCGCCCATCAATTAGCCGAAAAAATCAGCACGGTAAAAGGTTATAGCGCGAACACGAGTGTGCCGTTTTTTAACGAATTTGTAGTGACGTGCCCCGTGCCGGCAAGCCAGGTAATTGAGTCCTTGGAAAACAAAGGCATTGCCGCTGGGTATGACCTAGGCGGCAAGCAACTCCTGGTGTGTGCCACAGAACTGCGCACCCCGCAAGATTTGCAAGCATATGCGGACGCATTGGGAGGAATTTAATATGCAAGAGATTTTACTTTCCATTGAAAAATCCCGCCCGGGTCGCCGCGGTGTGCGTTTTGAACAAACGCAAAAGCATGCGGCCGATTATTTGCCCGCTACGCTACTACGCAAAGAAGCCCCGCGCCTGCCGGAGTTAAGTGAATTTGACACCGTGCGCCACTTTACACGCTTATCGCAACAAAACTACAGTTTAGATGCACAGTTTTATCCGCTGGGCTCTTGTACCATGAAGTATAATCCCAAGGCGTATGACGTGTTGAGCGTACTGCCGGGGTTTGCTAACGCCCACCCGTTTGCGCCGGAAAGTGCGGTGCAAGGCACGCTAGAACTAGCCTACCATTTGCAGGAATTACTCAAAAAAGTGACGGGTTTAGCCGCGTTTACGCTTCAACCGGCCGCCGGGGCCCACGGGGAACTGACGGGCATTTTAACCGCGCGTGCGTATCACGACGCACACAACGGGCAAAATCGCACGGAAGTGATCGTGCCCGATACCGCCCACGGTACCAACCCTGCTACAGCCAATATGGCGGGTTACCACGTGGTCAATATCAAATCGGCCCCTAACGGGTGTGTAGATAAAGCCGCCCTCAAAGCCGCTTTGAGCGAAAAGACTGCGGTTGTTATGCTGACCGTGCCCAACACGGTGGGACTTTTTGAACCGGACATTAAAGAAATTGCCGATATGGTGCACGCGGTAGGCGCGTTACTGTATATGGACGGGGCCAATTTTAATGCACTTATCGGCCTAGCCAAACCGGCTGATTTTGGCGTGGATATTATGCACCTGAATTTGCATAAAACGTTTGCCGCTCCGCACGGGGGCGGTGGCCCGGGTTCCGGCCCGGTAGGGGCGGCCCAACATGTGGCCCCCTTCTTGCCGCACCCGATTGTTTCATGCATTGACGGAAAATATACACTGGCAGACAACCGTCCGCAGAGCCGCAACCGCATGAAAGCGTTTTATGGCAACATGGCTGTGGTCGTCCGTGGGTATTGTTACTTGCGCCAATTTGACGCCACCACGCTTAAGACGATTGCCGAAAACGCCGTTCTAAACGCCAACTATGTGCGGGCTTGTTTGAAGGGTAAATTTAATGCGTTTTTTGACCGCACCTGTATGCATGAATGTGTGCTTACGCCGCCGGACCCGCATGCAACCGGCGTGCATACCAGCGATATTGCCAAACGTTTGTTGGATTACGGCTTTTATGCGCCGACGATTTATTTCCCGCTTATTGTACCCGAAGCCTTGATGGTAGAGCCGACGGAGACGGAAAATAAAGATATGTTAGACGCCTTTGTGGCCGCGATGGAAAAAATTTATGATGAAATCCAGACCGAGCCGCAAGTGGTAAAAGACGCACCGCACAACCAACCGGTTAAGCGCATTGACGAAGTTTCCGCCGCGCGCAACCCGAACTTGCGTTGGTAGTAAGTTTAGCAAACAAAATCCCCCGGTTTTAGCCGGGGGATTTTTATGGGATGTAAGCCAATTATAAATTTGCTAAATTGCCTGTTAACCCCAGTCGTACGCAATCGCCATCTTCCCTTTCGTGGCTCGGAGTCACGTAGGTGGATGATGTGGTGCAGGTAATGCTGATAAGTTCGCCATTTTGTAAATTTGCCTGTAAACCATACTCCCAACCGGATGCAGAATTGCGTGAAATAGAAAATGTCCCGCCGGTGCCGCCGCCAAGAACGGCCGTTTGCAAAAAATAGGGGAGTGTAAACAACTCGCCGTTCCCTACACCTACCAATTCTAAGCGTCCTAAAAAACTGTCAAAGGCTTCAGACGTGGGATATTGGTTATTGTGCTGGATGTACCAAGCGTTCAAGCGGTCTGCCGCTTCGCGCACGGCAACCACGCCTACCGTAGCACGCGAGCGTTCTACCGCGCGCTTGTATTGTGGTAGGGCCACAGTGACCAAAATGCCTACAATGATCACTACAATGAGTAATTCAATTAAGGTAAAACCTTTGTGCATAATTTTCTCCTTTCGTTAAATAAATTTATTTGGTTCTTTGGGGAACCCGTTTCGTCTTCTGCGGCAGTTTTTGAATGGTTCGCTCCAACTGGTCCAACTGGAATTGTTGTTGTTT
>ONQH01000045.1 GCA_900319885.1 Candidatus Avelusimicrobium ruminicola | reverse complement strand
AATTTGTGCCGGTTGGCAAAACAGCCAATGCATGGCGCAACAAGACATAAAAAACCCCGCATGTAGCGGGGTTTATGAAATTAGTTGGCTAATTTCTTACCCAGTTCAAAGGCATTTTGCAAATCCAGCGGAAATTGCGTTTGATGTACCTGTGCCTTGTGGGCGGGATTAAACATGTCCATGTCGTACTTGCTGTAATCCGTTACTTGTAGCGTATCGCAGGAGGCATACATTTCTACTTGTCCGCGTAGCAAATGCTTATACCCATTTTCCATAGGTTCCAATGCGGCACGCATATTGCCTTCATAATAGGGTTTGGGTGCGTTCATGGTGTAGATCAGCCCTACATTTACGTGGCGATCTAGGGTGCTTTGGCGTGTGGCGTATGAAAGGACACAGAACCCTAGTCGCTCATACAATGCGTGAAAGTGCGCGGTCGGACCGCCCATATATATGGGGGTGCCGATAATGACTGCTTGGGCTTGCAGAATTTTCTCAATAAGAGGCGACAAATCGTCCGGCCAATAGCATTTATTTAATTGGGCGCCTTTGCGTTTACAGGCCAAGCAACTGCGGCATCCGGTAAACTTAAGGTCATACAGATTGATAAATTCTGTAGTGGCACCAGCGGATTCGGCCCCTTTTTGGGCTTCTTGCAAGAGTTTGGCGGTATTCCAGTTTTTACGGGGACTGGCATTTAGAATAATTACTTTTTTCATATAGGTACCTTATCGTTTGATAATCTTTTTCTCTTTCACATTAAGTACGACTTCCGGGCAGTGGGTGGAACACCAAGTTAATTGGATAATTTTTTACCACTGTTCCAGGCTTGGCCTACTTTTTCACCTATTTTGTAGTAGCCGCCTTGAAACTGATCAAATACAAAAGCGTTTAACCGGGTGGGGTCTACCGTACCCTTATCTGTGATCACTTTTTCGTCGGCCAGTACATTGACAATTTTGCCCACCACGCGAAAACCTGCTTCTTGAATTTCTGCCACTTCACATTCCAGGGTAAGCGGAAATTCTTCCACAATCGGGGCATCTACCCGAGTGCTTTTTACCGCATGTAGGCCGGATTTGGCAAATTTGTCTTTCACCGTGTTAGCCGAGGCAATGCCAAAATAATCGGCCGCTTCTAAGTGGTCCGTATCGGCAATGCTAATGGTAAAGGCTTTGCGTGCTTTGAGGTTTGCCACTGTTTTATGGCTTTCTTCTAAGTTAAGCGCCACTTTATCATGGTCACAAATACCGCCCCAGGCCATGTTCATTACATCCACGCTACCGTCTTCGTTGTACGTGGCAATCATGAGTACCGGCATGGGGAATAAAAAAGGTTTTACACCTAAGTCTTTTTTCATATTATCTCCTATAAATTATTTAACCAATGAATAATTTTATTATGTACGGCCTGATTATATTGCGGGCCTACATTATTAAAATTGGCATACGTGCCCACTTGGGCATTGGCCGCGTGCGCTTTGAAGTCATCTAAAAAAGTGCCGGGGTTACTGCCTTGGGTGGAAAAGGGAATTACTTTTTTGCCTTGAAAATCCAGTTGCCCTAATAACGTATATAGCGGAGTTGCCAGGGTATACCACCAGACCGGGCCGCCTACAAAGATGACATCATAAGAACGTATGTCCGGTAGAGAGCCGGCCAAGGGAGGATAAGTGTTGGTGGATAAATCCTTTTTAACACGTGCGTAAAAAGCGGGAGAAGATGTAAATTGTTCTTGGGTTTGTACGCGGTATACATCGGCGTGTGTGAGGGAAGCAATTTGCTCGGCAATAGTTTGCGTGTGCCCCGTCCACGAATAATAAATTACCAATACTTTTCCTAAGTGGGCAGAGTAGGTTTCTTCTTGAGAAAATGGGGCTAATTCTCTCTTATTTCTGCGGGCTACCTTTAGATTATGCACTAGCGCACATAGACCGCCAATAACTGCTAAGATAAGAATAGTAATAATGATTTTTTTTAGCATGGCTCCTCCTCAAACTCTTTACTTATATTATATCTATTAAAGTTTACTCTAGGTCAACAAATTTTTAGCGGGAATCTATCTTTGCTATACTATATATAAGGGAAAAATTATGAAGGATTTATCGCTTACAGAAAAATTTGTAATTCGCTATTCAGATTGTGATTGTAATGGAAACTTAAAACCGTTTTCACTGCTAAACTTTTTTCAGGATATGGCGGCCGAAAGTGCCGAACGGTTGGGGTTTGGCTACTCGGTGATTTATCCGCAGCAGTTAATGTGGATTTTGTTAAAATACCGTATTGAATTTGTTACCTATCCGCAACATATTAAAGAACTGACTATTAAGACGCAACCGCGCGGCTACAACCGCATGTTTGCGTATCGTAATTTTGAGGTATATGCAGATGGAAAATTGTGTGCGCGTGCTTCTAGCGTGTGGGCACTTGTGCATAACCAAAGTCTGGAAATTGCCCATGTGGAGCAAGTGCTGGGCGGTAACGAAAATATGATTAAATTTGTGCCCGGCGAAACGGACTTAAAATTTGGCAAGATTCCCGCATCTACTCAGGCAGACTATCAGCATACGTTTGAGGTGCGCTACAACGATATTGACATCAATAAACATGCCAATAACGGCAATTATATTGTATGGGCCCTGGAACCTTTGCCGTATGCGTGGAAGTACGAAAAGAAACTTAAAAATATAGATATTATCTTCAAAAAAGAAATTAAGTATGGGGAGCAACTCGTTTCCCAGGTACAACAGGTGGATGAACATACTACGCTGCATACCTTGCGTCATGCTCAAACCCACGAAGATTTGTGCTTGCTAAAATGTGAGTGGAATTGATAGCCGCTTGCTGTATTAGTGAATAACCCAGAAAATAGGTCCAAAATACCTCATAAAATAGGTCCAAAGACCCGTGTTTTATTACTTCAAAACACATATACTGATAATGTAAGTAAGTTGATCAAGGGGGGAAAAAATGAATAATTTCATGAAAGTAACAACTTTAGCTTTAACGATGGCTGTAGCCTTGCCGACGTTTGCGCATGCTTCGGATGCGGAAGGACGGGTAAAAGCCGCGTTTGCACGTTCTAAAGCGGCTTCTCAGGCTGCCATTGAACGCCGGGTACAAAAGGCTTTTAGCCATACTACGCAAGCATGCGAAATTAGCAATTTAGAATATGTTCGTTCGTTGGAAAACGCGTTAGCAGCAAATGAGGTAAGTTTGCTGGACGAAAAGTTGTCTTCGCAAGCGTTTTATAACGAATTGGTGCGTCTTTCCAAAGAAGCGCTGAACGGAGCAGTGAAAGACAAAGCCCCCTTACGTGCATTTGGTTTAATGAGCCAAAAATTTCAAGAAGAATTAGGGGTAGATCCTTCCGCTGCAACGATGGAACAATATCAAAAGTTTTACCAGTTGCATAAGTCCAACCCCATTGTGTTGCCGATGGTAGCCATTTGGGCCAATCATTCTATTGACGGGTTGTTGCCGTACCGTCACCAAGCCAATTCCTTCTGGGCGATTCCTACGCAAGCTGCCAAGATGTACAATACGATGGCTGCATTAAACCGGGAACAAGCCTATCAAAGTTTAGTGGCTTATATTGAAGAAGATCTCAAATCGGCGTATGCTACATTCCCGGAAGGAGATTTGGGGGAAAGTGAGGAAGAATATGCCCATGAATTCTTCACGGAATTTGCGCAAGCAGGTGGCTATGCCAAACAAGACGGCGCAAAATTGGAACAAGAAGTCGTCCGCTTGCTGAATGAGGCCGATTAGTTCAAGGATATTTCTTACAAATAAAAACATCCTCCGCTTTAGACGGAGGATGTTTTTTTGAGAGATTTAGGCCTTGTTAGAAATAGCCCCTACCGGGCACACAAACCGGCATAAGCCACAGCCCACACAAACTTGTTTATTGACGGTAAGAAATCCATCGGCTATTTGTAAAGCGCGGTGCTCAGATTCTTCGCAGATACGTACACACTTGCCGCAGCGGCTACAAATTTCATGGTTTACATGGGGGTAAGCAAGCTTCTTTTTGGGTAAAAGTTCGTGGGTGGTAATTTGTGCTAGGGCCTTATTTTTCAGGGCGTTGATGTCGGCAAAGCCTTTTTCTTCCAGATATTTCTGCAGGCCTTTGAGTAGGGGGCCGATGACTTGATAGCCGTTAAGCATAACTTCTGTGCAAACTTGGACGGCATCCGCGCCTACTGCAATATATTGGGCAGCATCTTCCCAGGTGGAGATGCCCCCTTGCCCTAAAATGGGTAAATTACTTGCCTGACGGATTTGGGCCACACACCGCAGACCGATCGGGCGCACAATCGGGCCGGAGCAACCGCCAAAAGTAGTTTTCCCATTTACATTAAGTAGAGGGGTGAGCGTTTGTAGGTCAAGGCCCATAAATCCTTGTACGGTATTGATGGCGGCTAATCCGTCAGCGCCGGCTTCTTCCACTGCGCGCGCAATGCGGGTAATATCCGTTACGTTAGGGGAGAGTTTTACAAAGACCGGTTTTTGTGCTACTTCTTTGACCCAACCTGTAATTTGGGAGGAGATGTTAGCATCGGTTCCAATGGCCATGCCGATTCCTTTTTCCGGCATGCCGTGCGGACAGGAAAAATTGAGTTCAAAGGCATCAATCGGGGTATTGTTGAGCGTTTGAACAAGTGTTTGCCACGCCTTTTTATCTACGGGAGACATAATGCTGGCAATGATTACCTTGGTCGGGTGTTTATGCTTGAGAGTCCGGATTCCTTCACACCAATAGGCAACGGGATGATGGCTAAGCAGTTCAATATTCTGCAAGCCGATGATGCGCTTTTTGTCTTGCTGGACCGCGTAACGCGGGCTGGCTTCAATCATTTCCAAATCATCCGGAGTAATTGTTTTCAGTACGGCCCCGCCCCAGCCCAGGGTAAAGGCTTTATCTATGCTTTCTATTAACGCAGTAGGCGGCGCGGACGCCAATAAAAACGGATTTTCAAAATCAATTCCTAAAATAGTGGTGTGTAAAGTAGCCATAAGATACCTCTTGTGTAATATGTATCTATTCTAGCACATTCATTCGCTTTCGCCTATGGTTTTCACAGATAATATAAAACCCCCCAGCGTTGGCTGGGGGGTGGTAGACTGTAAACTTAGTATGCTTTGCCGATGTATTGAGAATGTACTTCTCCGTTTTCGTCTTGGTAGGTCACGCGCACTAAATAGCCGATTGTGTGTTGCCAAATTCCTTCCTCTTTAACGAGGGTTTCCCCTGATTCATCCAAAAAGAATTGAATCGGATGTTCTTCTAAATATTGTGTATCTACCCCACCATCATCCATTACAGATACTTGGATCCGCGTACGATCATACGCATCGGGTGTGGTAAGACGAAGGACGATATCTCCGCAAGTTACTTTATTGTCATTATTCAGGAACGTAAGGCGCCCATAACTGGCTTCGCTGGGTAATTGGACAAGTTGCTCATCAAAATTGGCTACTGTAATCCAGGCTTTAGGGGGATTGTTTGGTGTGGGCGGAATGCGATCATAATCATACGAAGGTGCGGCTTGTGCAACCCCTAGGGCCCCCATAACTAGAACCATCAATAAGTACATTGCTTTTTTCATGTATATTCCTCCTGTTTGTGTACCGCTTTTAAGTTTCGCTGGCGGTATCTTAAGCATAGGTACTTTGGGAAATTTTGCCTGGGCCGTTAGGCCTAGGCCTCTGGACTAAAAAGGCCTAGGCGTAAATAGGACTTTGGACCTAATTTTGGAAAGAAATTTATGAAATTGTCGTCGGAAAAGATTTTTTGTTTGTAAATTGCCCATACAAAAACCGCCCCGTTAAAGAGGCGGTTTCGGTAGACAAAAGGTTGTTTATTTTTTATCAATATCTACTAAGGTATATTCTCCCGTTCCCATACCCAGTTCCTTCATATAGGAAATTTGGCGTAACCCCTCGCGCGATTCGATACGTTCTTGCAAATCGTGCAGTTCTGCCTCCGGCAAGGCGTATACTTGATCTAAAGAGGCTTGGTCCACAGCGACGATATTGGTAGAAGCCAAAATGCCAATGTCATGTGCCTTGGGTTCGGCGGCGGAAGTACCGGCACAATCGCAATCTACGGACATGCGGCGCAATACGTTGATAAATACAATCTTATCACCGAAGTGGTCCACCGTGGCTTTGGCAGATTCGGCCATGTTTTCTTGGAAGCGGGCCCCTGTATAACCCCATTGTGCGTCGCCTTTTTGATGTATCATTTTTTTGCCGATTTTTCCGTCTGCGATGCCAATGGCAATATTTTTCATGCTGCCGCCATAGCCGCCCATAGCGTGCCCTTTGAAATGGGTCAGTACCACTAGCGAGTCATAATTCACAATATGTCCGCCCATAGACATTTCTTTGAAGTGCTTACCCCCTTTAATAGGTAGCATGACAGCCCCGTCTTCATCCAAAATATCTACTTTGCTAAAAGTCCACCCGTTGGTTTTTAAGGTTTCACGGTGCCCTTGCGTTGTTTGACGAGGGGAATTGTAAAACACATTGGTTTCTACAAGTGTACTATTGGGGATATGTTCCCACAAGGCTTTGACCATAGGCACCGGTAAAATATTGGGGCCATGCGGTTCGCCCGTGTGGAATTTAATGGCTACCTTTCCGTCAATGTTTTTAGATATTTTATCGTATATCTTAACGAGGCCTTCCGGGCTGATATCCCGCGTGAAATAGACCACGGGTTTGGCTGTTTCTTCTACAGAAGCTACATTGAAAGCTGTGACAACCATTAAGGCTGGAGAAGGATTTATCATCGAGGGTGCTGGCGAAGGAACTATCGAAGTTCCCGTTGCTGCTGAGACTCCCGCCGCTTCCGGTACATTGCTGGCAACAGGTCAGCCTTCAGAGGGTGACTACCTGCTGGCTAAGGATGGTACTGCATTCGTGAAATGGAATGGTGAAGGTAATCTTGCCGCAACTAAGGCTTATCTGCCAGCAAGTGCTATCTCATCTGGTGCTAAGATCATCAACATCGCATTCGGTGAGTCAACAGGCATCAGCGAGGTGAAGAAGAGCGAGGCCGATGGTGCTATCTATAACCTGAGCGGTATGCGCGTAAGCAAGACCCAGAAGGGTGTGTATATCATGAACGGCCGCAAGGTCATCGTGAAATAATGTGAGTTTTTAAACAATGTATAATAACAATTGAAAAAGAACTTAGTTATGAAAAAAGATTATATTAAGCCGTTCGTGAAAGTAAAGGTACTGGAT
>ONQH01000067.1 GCA_900319885.1 Candidatus Avelusimicrobium ruminicola | reverse complement strand
GATTGCCAGCGAGTCGCTTTCCAATAAGTATATGCACCATTTCAATTTGAATATTCCCCCCGAAGCCAGTGCCCCGCTGGACACGTTGTTTGAGCAGAACCCGTCCGCGTCGCTTAAGCACGTCACGCTTTCTACCTTATATGGATTATCGGTCATTTTTACCTCGCACCCGTTTGTGCGCTTGGCGTATGAAAACGATTATCCGTTCTCTATGGTGCAGGAACTACGCAAGCACGGGTTTCATACGGCGTTTTTGCGCGGAGCCAACGAAACGTATATGGACGAAAATGTGCTGTTTCAAAAAGCGGGATTTGACGAAGTAATCGGGGCCACGTACTTTGCCACGCGCGATGATTACAAACCATATATTGATTGGTGGGGTTTGTTGGACCGCAAACTCTTTGACTATGCGCTGGAATATTTGCGCCTCCATAAAAACGAGCCGACGTTTATTACACTGCTAACGGTGGACTCGCACGTACCGCTGGGCCGGTTAGATTATTTAGGTGAAACCTACCAGGAAATTGATGACCCGGCTTATACCTCCCCCACAATGCCGCGTGCGTTTGCACGTTTTGGGCAAGACGTGGAACGTTTTTTAAGCGGGCTCAAAGAACAAGGGCTTTTTGATGATGACACGCTGGTACTCATCATGCCGGACCATCCGTCCTATTCCAACACGCCAACCAACGCGTTATTTCGGCCCTTCCAACCGCAATTTGATAACTTGCCTTTTATCATTGTGACGAAGGAAAAAATACGGGCGTCTATTGCCCAAAATGAACTGATGTCTCAGTTGGATATTGCCCCGACCATTTTAGATTTGCTGGATATTAAAATCCCTAAAGGGATGTTTGGCCACAGTATTTTTGACACGCGTGCCAACCGTACTGTATTTGATATTAAGGAAGACTACGCACTCATTACTACCTGGTATAACCAGCGCATTGTGCCGCTAAATTCCCGCAATCCGCAAGATAAAGACCTCATCCGCCTGATGAGTACGTTTGTGGTAGAGTAAGATTTTCTTAACGGGACTATTCTCGTAAAATATGATACAATACTGAGGTATTATTATAAACTCTTGGAGGAATTTTTATGCAAACAGCCGCACAAGGCTCCGCCGCTTGGATTTGGTGGATTATGCTTGCGTTTGCGTTCGTGGTGATTTTTCTGCCCGCACGCAGCCAAAAAAAACGTGAGCAAGAACTCCAAACCAAAGTGAACGCCTTACAGAAAGGAGATCAAATCATTTTGGCAAATGGTATTATCGGTACGGTAGTTGGTTTTAAGGATAACGCCCTGGAAGTAAAAGTGGCCGAATCGGTAAAACTGACGGTACTGAAAAATGCCGTTGTCGGATTTTTAAATGACCGTACTGCCAACGCAACTACGGAACAAGGAGGCAAGAAGTAATGTCAAATAAATTAGCCGTAAAATGGGGACTCATTATCGTCATTTTACTCGGGGCCATCTATTTAATTTACCCCAATTATAAATGGTATTCTAAACCGCTCGCCGAACGCGAAAAGTTGGATACCCTGGGCGAACGCCCCAAACGCATGCTCAACTTGGGCTTGGATTTACGCGGGGGTTCCAGTTTACTCTTAGAATTAGACGTATCCAAATTGCCGGGCAACGAACCGCTCCACGAAGCCATGGCCCGCGCCATTGAAATCATCCGCAACCGCATTGACCAATACGGTGTAGCCGAAACCTCTATCACCAAACAAGGCGATAAATGGATTATGGTACAACTGCCCGGTGTTTCCAACCCGCAACGCGCCGAAGAACTTATCGGTAAAACCGCTATGTTGGAGTTCCGCATTGTCAAAAACGACCAATCCGTTGCCCAAGAGGCTTTTAGCAAATTGGAAGCCACGGAAAACCCGTTTGATGACGACGGAAATTTAGACCCGGAAATTGCCAAATTGGTCCCGCAAGGCTACCAAATTATGCGCAGCAAAGAAGGCGGCCCTACCTTGGTAGAATCGGCCGTAGAAGTAACCGGTGCCGACTTGGAAGATGCCCGCGTAGTGATGATGGGCGAAAACGGTTACTCCGAAGTATCGTTCCGCTTTAATACGGACGGTGCGCAAAAATTCGGCAAATTAACCGGTTCCAACTTGCAAAAGAATTTGGCTATCGTATTGGATAACACCATCCAATCCGCCCCCACCATTCAATCCCGCATTTCCCGCGAAGGCCGCATCACCGGCCGCTTCACGCCGGAAGAAGCCCGCAGTTTGGCCATCGTCTTAAAAGCGGGTGCCTTGCCGGCCCCGGTGCGCGTGATTGAAAAGAAAACCATCGGGCCGACCTTGGGTGAAGACTCTATTAAATCAGGGTTAACCGCCTCGGCCATTGCGTTTATCATCATCCTCTTGTTTATGTTAGTTTACTACAAAGCCGCCGGTTTTATTGCCGATATTGCTTTGCTCTTAAACTTCGTCTTAACGGTGGCTGTGATGAGTTATTTCTCCGCTACGCTTACGCTGCCGGGTATTGCGGGTATGATTTTGGCCTTAGCCATGGCTATTGACGCCAACGTGCTCATTATTGAACGTATGCGCGAAGAAAAACGTGCCGGCAAATTGGTACACGAAATTATCAGCCTAGGGTACGACAAAGCCTGGAGTGCCATTTTTGACTCCAACATCACCACCATTATCGTGGGTGCGTGTTTGTTACAGTTTGGTACCGGCCCGGTAAAAGGGTTTGCGGTTACCTTAATTGTAGGCTTACTGGTCAGTTTGTTCACCGCCGTATTTGTAACCCGCGCGATTTACGAACTGATTTTAACTTCTAACACCAAGGAGATCAGCTTATGATGACTTTATTTCCTAAAACAAACATTGATTTCCTTAAGTACAGAAAAGTATATTTTACGCTCTTTGGGCTTCTACTCATTGGCGGTTTAATCTGCTTTTTTACCAAAGGATTTAATATGGGGATTGATTTTACCGGCGGTACCATGGTACAGGTAAAATTTGATGCCCCCGTAGAAATGGAACAAATCCGTCAAGCACTTAGCACCACGGGGGCCAACTCCGAACTGCAATCGTTTGGCGACAATTCCTTTGCCATCAGCGAAAAAAGTTCCACGGACGAAGTAGGCGTAGTGCAAGGACGCATTACCCACGCCTTGGATAGTTTAGACGTACCTTATACGGTACTCCAGACCAACTCCGTAGGGCCGGCTGTAGGGTCCGACATGACCGAACGCGCCCTGTGGTCTATCCTCTTGTCCATGGTGTTTATCATCATCTACGTGGCGTTCCGCTTTAGCAACATTTTGTGGGGTATTTCCGGCGTAGTAGCCTTGTTCCACGACTTGTTCCTCATGGCGGTGGCGTTCTCTATCACGCAGCGCGAAATTGACCTTGTAGTCGTAGCGGCTTTCTTAACCGTAGCCGGTTTCTCTATTAACGACACGATCGTCATCTTTGACCGCATGCGCGAAAATAAACGCTTGCATCCCAAAATCAGTTTTGGGGAACTGATTAACTTGTCTATCAATGAAACATTATCCCGTACCGTAATCACCACACTGACCGTGTTGTTTGCGTTGCTGATTTTGTACTTCATGGGTGGCGAAGTAATCAACTCCTTTGCGTTTGCTATGCTCATTGGTTGTATCTCGGGTGTGTACAGCACGATTGCCCTGACCACACCGCTGGTGTACACCTGGAGCCGCGGGCAATATCACGACGGGGATGAAAACGCCCTTAAACCCGCCACGCGTGAAAATGCGGAGCAAGTAGCGGCTTATCAGGCTGCGAAACGGATGGTGCGCCAATCCAATGGCAACCGCCGCCGCCATAAACGCCATAACTAAGTTTTACCCGAACAGAGCCTCGTAACCGGGGCTCTGTTTGGACGTTTTATAAAGGGAGTTTTATATAAGACTCGGTTTATAAGATGTTTGAAGCACCCAAACTATGCGCAAAATAAAACGTTTCAAAATCACTTTACGCGAACGCGAAATTCTAAACCGCCTCATGCGGGAGTTACCGCTATTACGCCGGGCCGGGTTTCAAAGCCAGCCGGAAGTATCCGCGTTTATTTCAGAAATTTTTAAGCAAATTGACCCCGGCGTGGTGTACGAATTTAATCAAGACGCCCACTGGGAGTTGGATGATCAAAGCATTTTGCACAAAGAAATGTTTTCCGCGTGTGCGGTCACCTTGGGCGACAAATTGGCCCCTTTTTTGCAGGCCTTGCCCAATGACGACAAACGCACCGCCGCTATCACCGTTATATTGGAATTTTTGAAAACGGCTATCCTGTTTGTGGTAGACCTGATTAAAGAGCAAGCCCAAAAAGAAGAGTGCGAAACACTGGACCTACAATTTGTATATATTCCCCCCTTCGGGGCCGCCGGCGCGCCTAAAATGTTGCGCGAAGCGGTACGCTTAGAAAAAACCGTGGCCGATAAAGCACTGCCCACTATTTTACCGCATTTGCACGCGGAAAAAATTGAGGTATCTTTGGCACCGGACGGGCAGTTACTGCCTACGTATACGTCGGTATTTTTTGTACCGTGGCAAAAGGCTAAAAAGAAAGGAAAGAAATAATGTCCTCTACAGAGAAAACCCCTTTTTCACTGAAACACACCCTGGGTTCCACGCTGGCTTGGTGGTATACGTTGTTTTTAGGGTGGACCACCCGCATCTATTGGTTCAAAACCGACGAAGCACGCGCCTTGGAAGAACAAGGCAAAGGAATTATTTATGCCGCGTGGCACAACCAGCAACTCTTTTTACTTTATCCCTACCGCAAGCAGAAAGTGGCCGCATTGATCAGCCAATCCAGCGACGGGGAATATATCGCCCGGGTGTTGCCGCATTTTGGGATGATTGCGGTACGCGGCTCCACCACACGCGGTGGGGCACGCGCGTTAATTAAACTGATGCAGGCCGCCCGCAAAGGCTACTGTCCCATGTTAACGCCCGACGGTCCCCGTGGCCCGATTTACACCGTTCAACCCGGTATTTTATTTTTGGCTAAAAAACTGGGCTGGCCGATTATTCCCGTGGGAACCGCGTTAAGCCATAAATTCAAAGTAGGCTCGTGGGATAAAATGCGTATTCCGCTCCCCTTTGGCAAAACGGCCCTTACGTATGGTAAAGCGGTATGGGTAAAATCGGAAGAAGATTTTGAACGCGCCGCCAAAGAAATACAGGCCGAACTCAACCGTTGCAGTGATGCCAGTGAACTATTTTGCAACAAAAAACATTTTGACAGCACCCAGGGGTAAACCCTTTCTTACAAAACAAAACTGCCACTTACAAGTGGCAGTTTTTTTAGATCTACTCGTTAATTATTTTCTAATGCGCTCGCTCAGATCTACAGGCTTGAAGTCCCCCTGATTGATGGGTTTGAGGTCTACCCCCGGTTTAATGCGGTCCCCAAGGTCCCCCGTAGAGCCGCTATTCACTTCCACCCAAAAGCCATATTCACGCAAATTGGCACAGAAAGATTCATTTCCTTGGCAGTTTCTAAGATCTCCGTGATTGGCGTTACCCAGTTGCAACGTATAGAAGCAGGTATGGTTACGCAAGCGGCAGGCCTCTACCATATTATCTCTTAAAGTATACGTAAAGAAGGCCGTGGTATACACGGTGCCATCTGCGTTCCACGTACCGCCAGGCAACGCAATATCTAACGCGTCCCGGTTATTTACATCTGCGTTGGGAAAAGCATCCAGCGAGCGGTTTTGCGCATCTACAATGGATTGGCCGATTGTTAACGCCTCTGTCATGCGGCTTCTTTCTACCGCTTTTTGATACTGCGGCACCGCAATACCGGCCAGGATTCCGATAATCAATACAACAACTAGCATTTCAATCAAGGTAAAACCTTTCATAATTACCCCCTCCTATTGGATACTTGTAGTATATCAAATATTTCTACAAATGAGGTAAATTTGGTATGATGTAGGTATGCAAAAAACAATTAAAATTGGCCCATATCAACTTGCTAATACAAAGCCGCTGGCTTTTATGGCCGGCACGTGCGTCATT
>ONQH01000061.1 GCA_900319885.1 Candidatus Avelusimicrobium ruminicola | reverse complement strand
GCGTAGTGCCCAAGCCGATTTTTACTTCGGTACTTTGCACCCCGGGGGGCAACACGAGCGGTTGCACGGCGGTATGTTCCAGTGGGGAAGATTTCACTTTTTCTTCTTCTTTTTGGGCTTTTTTGGCTTTGGGTTTTAGGCGGGCCAGGGCTTCGTGGGCGCGTGTATTTTTGGCGTCGGCCGCGGCAATCATTTTGTACTGGCGGTAGGCGTCGTTATACTGTTTGGTTTGCTCCAGCATACGGGCCAGGTGCACGCGCGCTTCCATAAATTGGTGGTCATAATCAACGGCTTTTTGGTACGCCTCGGCGGCTTTTTTATAACTTTTGTCCTCTTCGTACACTTGCCCTAACAGGAAGTTGGCCAGGCTGGGGTGCGAGCCGGCCTTGACCGCTTGTTTCAAATTGTAGATAGCCAGTTTTTTTTCGTTCAGGCCCAGTTGGGCGCGGGCCAAATTGATGTGGAAGAACCCAGCGGTTTTGTCGTTTTCGTTTAGGAGCGATAAAATACGTTCCGCGGCGGCATATTGTCCGTCGGCCAGTAGGGCCTCGGCGGCCATTTCTATAATATCGTTATCTTGCGGATAAAGCCGGTAGGCTTCCAGCGCAATATCCACCGCTTCTTTGGGGCGGTTTTGTTCCATGGCAATATAGATAGCATTTAGAAAAGCGGTCCGCTCGCCGGTATCTTTGGAAATTTCTACGTATTTGGCTAGGGCTTCTTTGGGTTTGTAGGCAAAGTACAGAGCCGACGCTTCTTCCAACCGTTCCTGCACGGTATACGCGGCCCCGTAGGCGATATTCACTGCGGCTAGTAATCCCAATATGAAAAATAGTTTTCTCATAACCCTATCCATATTATACCTTTTTGTGGAACTTGGTATAATATGTTATATGACACTGCCCGTACCCGATTGGTTAAAATTACTGGTCCGCGCGAATAAAGAGGCACTGCGCACGTCGCAAGCGCTCACTGCGGAGCAATCTATTTCGGCCCACGCCTTGCACACGGTATGCCACGCGGCTAGATGCCCCAACCGGGGGGAATGTTTTAATTGTGGGGATGCCACGTTTATGGTGCTGGGCAATATCTGCACGCGCGGTTGCCGGTTTTGCGCGGTGGACAAACAACGCCCCTTACCGCCCGATCCGCAAGAACCTAACCGGGTCGCCCAGGCGGTGAAAGAGTGGCATATCCGCTATGCGGTGCTCACCATGCCCACGCGGGACGATTTGCCCGACGGGGGGGCGCAACACTTTGCCAATGTGCTGCAGGCCATCCACACCACCACGCCCGACGTATTGACCGAGCCGCTTATTTCCGATTTGCGGGGGGATGAACACGCTTTGCAAACTATTTTGGATGCGCGTCCCACCGTGCTGGCTCATAACGTGGAAACGGTACCGGAACTCTATGCGCAAGTGCGTTTGGGGGCCGATTATCACCGCACGCTTACGCTCCTGGAAAATGTCAAAAAACGCGCGCCCGGGTTACTTACCAAGACCGGGTTTATGGTGGGTTTAGGCGAAACATCCGCCCAAATCACCCGGCTTATGAAAGATTTACGCCACGTGGGGGTGGACCTTTTAACTATCGGGCAATATTTGGCCCCGTCTGCCAAACATTATCCCGTACAAAGTTACCCCGATCCGGCGCAGTACCAAGCCTGGAAACAAGAAGCGTTATCCCTGGGGTTTAAGGCGGTGGCCAGCGGGCCCTTGGTGCGCAGCAGTTACCGGGCCGGGGCGTTATACCGCCAAGCATTACTTGAAGGGAACGTGTCTAAAAACGTATAATATCCGTATGAAACAACTGCTGGGAATTTTTCTATTGTCCTTATATCTGGTGGCGTGTGCCGGCAATCCGCCTGCGTGGTGGAACCCGGGCAACCGCTACGGGCAAACCCCGGCGTCTGCTGCTGAAACCTCGGCGGCGCAACAAGCGGCTCCCCGTCAACCGGTGACCCCGCAAGAAGAGAATATAGACCCGCTGCCGGATAATTCCTACGAAGAAGAAGTAATTGCCCCGCTGCCGGAAGAAGAAGATACCCCAACGGTGCAACCAACCGATGAACCGGGCGTAAACACATTGCCCATGCCCAGCGTGTTGGAGTAAATTTACCCAAAAAAAGACCCCCGAACTGTTTTTTCAACAACCCGAGGGCCTTAAACAGCACCACTACAACATCCCATCTTATTTTCTCCTTTGTCCGCACTTTGTATCGGTCAGGACTTATGTCGCCGTATCAACGCCGCAGACTGTAACAACTCCACGCCTGAGCCCCCAGCGTCTGCCGCCCCGTCCGAACCAACCGAACCTCACGGCTCTGCACTCCCGAAATCAGCGGAACTCACCTCTTTCGGCACGCTTTGAATAACCCAAACGGTTATGTGACTCAACCGCCCTCGCCTTCAAAACGCTTCCAGCACAGCGGGCAACCCCCTTACAGCAACGCCCAACCCGTACTACAGTTTGAACTTCCATACCCATAGTATAAGCATAAATGCCAATTTGTCAAGGCCCAAATTTGAAAATTTTTTTCTTTCGTCGGTAAATGCGCTGTTTCGGTTTGTTTTTTGCCCCAAAAAAGGCCCATTTTACTAAAAATGAGCCTGTATCGGTAAGCGTTTTACGGGGGGAGGCCCGTATGCGCTTTTATAATTGGGTAATATCGGCGGTTTGGGTAAGCAACCGGCGCACCCGGGCCAACAGCGCGAAACGGTTGGCGCGGATTTTTTCGTCCGGTACGTTGACCATCACGTCGGTAAAGAATTTTTCCAGCGGCGCCTTAAACACGGCTAAGGCTTTAAGGGCACGGAGATATTCTTGCTCGGTAGCGGGGTGCGTTTGCGGCACTTGGCTAAGCGTA
Organism: Candidatus Avelusimicrobium ruminicola; assembly: GCA_900319885.1. Taxonomy (GTDB): domain Bacteria; phylum Elusimicrobiota; class Elusimicrobia; order Elusimicrobiales; family Elusimicrobiaceae; genus Avelusimicrobium; species Avelusimicrobium ruminicola. Next base: position 3,469 of record ONQH01000061.1, on the reverse strand, counting down.
GCAAAGAGTTCTTTTTCGGCGGGGAGTTCAAACAACGCCTCATTGACATCTCTAGCCGGCGCGTCGGCTTTTTTGAGGATGTTGCTTACGCGTTTGGCGGCTTCACGCAAGGCGGTAAAGTCGGCCGCGGTTTGCACTTGTTCCAGCGCACGCACGACGTTTTCCACCTGACCAAGCGGCATGTCGGCCCAGTTGGAAATGGCTTTGAGTAACCCGTCGTTGCGGCCGCGTTCGCGCAGCACTACTGCCACGCGCTGGGCGATAAAACTGCGTAGTTGCTCGCTAAGTTGCGCGGTCCATTTATAAGTAGGCGTGTACGCGTTTTGCACGATAGAAAGTACCTGGTTGACACACAAGTTCCAGTTGTTTTCCAACAAAATACGCACAATGGCAAAGGCTTGGCGGCGCAAGGCGAAGGGGTCTTCGCTGCCGGTGGGGATTTGGCCGATTAAAAAGTTGCCGGCCAGCGTGTCTAACTTGCCAGCCAGGGAGACCACATTTCCTTGTACGGTCGTCGGTAAGGCAGAGGACGAGGTAAGCGGCCAGTAACTTTCTTCCATGGCTTTGGCGGCGGCTTTCTCGTCGGCGGTTTTAGCGGTAAGGGCCGCATAACGCCCGCCCATATATCCCTGCAATTCCGGGAATTCATACACTACGTGGCTAGCCAAATCGTCGTAACAATGCAGTGCGGCTTGTGCAATAGCGGCTTTCTCTTGCGTCAGTGCCAGGGCATCCGCCAAAGCGGTGGCAATTTTTTCCACGCGTTGGGCTTTGTCGGCCAGCGTGCCTACGCCTTCTAAAAATTGTACGTTTTGCAATTTGCGGTGGAAAGCGTCCATGCCTTCTTTTTGGTCGTTCTCGTAGAAGAACACGGCGTCGGACAAACGCGCGGACATCACTTTCTTAAACCCGGTGCACACTTCGGTTTGGTTGACCGAAGACCCGTCGCGCACGGCAATAAAGTACGGTTGCAGTTCGCCCTGTTTGTTAATCACCGGGAACATTTTAAGTTGCTGTTTTAAGACGGTGGTGATTAACAGTTTCGGCAGTGTAAGGGTTTTAAGGTCCATATCTCCGCAGACGGCTACCGGGTGTTCGGTAAAGGCTACGGTTTCGGCGATTAAATCTTCGTCCAAATCGGCTTGGTAGCCGCGCGCTTTGGCCTCGGCGGTTACGCTTTGAATTAAGGCCTCGCGGCGTTCTTGCGGCAAGACAAAGATGGGGGGATTTTGGTCGCGCAGTAATTGGATGTATGCGTCCAAATCGGCGCTTGCTACTTTAAGCGGTTTATTGCCGTAAGAGAGGAGCCCGTGCGTGTAGCGCGACGAAGTCACCCCGGCAATGGTAAATTTGATGAGTTTATCGCCATAGAGCCCAATGAGCGAGCGAATCGGCCGCCCGTAGCGTAGCCCGGAATCTTCCCACACCATATTTTTGGCAAACTCCAACCCGGTGACAATGCGGGTAAACACGTCGGGCAACAGTTTTTCGGTCTTTTCGCCTTTGATGCGTACATCGGCGTAAATGAAGGGACCTTTGTCCGTTTCTTTGATGAGTAAATCTTGTGGTTTAAGTCCGTTTTTCTGCGCGAACCCGGCTGATTGCGGCGTGAAATTCCCGTTGGCATCTTTTAACAGTTTGGCGGGTGGCCCTTTGACTTCTTTTTGGATGTCGGCCGATTTTTCGGCCAATCCGTGTACAAATACAACTAATTTGCGAAACGTACCCAGCGTTTCCACGCGCTCAAAGGTGAGGCGTTTTTCGTTGAGGATATTTTCGGTGAGGGTTTTAAGTTGGCTTAGAGCCGGTTTCATAAACCGGGCGGGCAAGTGCTCGGTTCCAATTTCTAAAAGTGCCTGTTTGCTCATTTGGTTACCTCCGCTTTCTTTTCCACGCTGTCCACATACGCTTTGGCGCAGGCTTTGGCCAGGTTGCGGATTTTGGTAATGTTATTGGTGCGGTCTTGCACGCTAATCGCGCCGCGCGCTTCCAACATATTAAAGTATTGTGACAGCTTCATGGTGTCATCATACGCCGGCAGATAGAGGCCTTTTTTGCACAGCGCATAGCATTCTTTTTCACACTCGTCAATGTAGCGGCGCAAGTGTTCCACGTTGGTCTCTTCAAAGTAATAGTGCGAGAATTGCTTTTCTTGCTCCAGGTGCACGTCGCGGTAGGTAACGGTGTCGTTCCAGCGTAAATCAAAGACGTTATCTACTTTTTGGCAGTACATGGCAATACGCTCTAACCCGTAGGTGATTTCGGCGGTAATCGGGTTTAACGCGTAGCCGGCCATATTTTGAAAGTACGTAAACTGCGTAATTTCCATCCCGTCTAGCCAAATTTCCCAACCCACGCCACTGGCGCCCAAGGTGGGGGATTGCCAATCGTCCTCAATCCAGCGTACGTCGTGCTCTTTGGGGTCCAGGCCGATGGCTTTAAGAGAATTTAAGTAAATCGTTTGGATATTTTCCGGCGCGGGTTTCATAATCACTTGGTACTGGTAGTATTTGCCCAAGCGGTTGGGATTTTCGCCATAGCGGCCGTCTGCCGGGCGGCGGCAAGGTTCCACATACGCGCGGTTGACGGGTTTTTTAGTAAGAGAGCCGAAAAAAGTTTCGGGGTTATAGGTGCCGGCACCCTTTTCCAAATCGTAGGGTTGTACTAAAATACAGCCTTGTTTAGTCCAGTAGTTGTTCAGCGCGGCAATAATGTCTTGAAAATTCATTCCGTGTTTCATATAAGTACATTATATAAAATTCTTACGGCGGGCGCGTACGGGGCTCATTCTACCCAGTGACATTCTGCGTATGAGCACGCCAGCTGAGCTCCTGGGCGGTGGGGAGGCGGCAGACTGTCCAAATCCTCCCATACCCACCGGCCGGCTGGCAATTGGCTATACCAGTACGGGGGCTCTTGCGGGATAAATTGAGCCGATACAATTTCTTTGGAATTGTATTTAATCTGACAGCAAGAAACATCTGAACATTCTTCCAAAGTTCCTTCATCCTTGGTGGAATTAAATCCAGTTACTCCGCCACTACGGCCCGAGCGCTGCGGATAAGAAACGGATTTTTTTACTTGCCGGGCTAAAGCCATTTTTTCGTTGGTACTTAGTTGCGCAAACTGCGGGTGCTGCCGGAGCATATCTTGCAACTGTTTTTGCAGTTGTTGGCAAAGTTGTTCTTCCTGCTTGCGCTCCCGTTCGGGGCGTTCCCATTCTTTTTGATACGTATCTTTATCCCATTTCTGTAGGTATTCTTCTACGTTATGCGTAAACGTTTCAAACAGACCTGCGCCAAAAATGGGATCATCCTCAAATGAATCATACCCCATTATCAGGCGGGAAAAATGCTTAATTTTTTCTTGGTTAGCGGGGGTGGGGGAAAATGCCGCCAAAAAGAGTTCACCCACGCGGTGGGCCAGGGCACGAGGTATGGAAATTTTGACGGTGGTGGTATAGGGCCTG
>ONQH01000089.1 GCA_900319885.1 Candidatus Avelusimicrobium ruminicola | reverse complement strand
TGCGCTAGTGGCTATGGCGGTAGGAAGTTTGGTGGATTTCCACTTCTTTATTCCGGGGTGCGCGCTGGTGTTTTTCTTGATTTTAGGGGCCGTTTTGGCACCCACCTTTCACAAACATCATATTCATCAGGTATCCCTGCCGACAGTGGGGCGTGTACTATTGTTGATTTTCTTGCTTAGTGCCGGGTGGATCCCCTTGCAAAAAACGCGTTGTTGGCGGGCGTTTTTTATGGGTAGAGGCCTTAAAACACAAACCAAGATAGAAGCCTTTGAACAAGGCCTTACGTATTATCCTACCCCCCGCTATGCAGCGCGTTTAGCGTTTGCCTATTATAAGGCGGGGTTACATAGCAAAGACATGCTTTATAAACTTTACTATATGCAAATGGCGCAGCAAACGGCCCAGCAATACTTAGAAATCTATCCCAAAGACAAAGAACTTTCCCGCGTGTATCTCAATGCACGGCGGCATCTTAACTAGGAAATCTCCCTTTAATTTGCTAAAATATAGGTACTATGAAACTTCATATTTTAGCACCTGTAAGTCTAGTCTTTTTCATGAGCGTTTTAGTGGGATGTGCCAGCACGGGTACCGTGCCCGGTGCTGCCAAAGACGCTGTTTCCACACAGGAAGTTACCGATGCTTTAGCGCAGGTACGTTCCTCCCAATCGTATGTATTACAACCCGGCGATTTAGTAGATATCCGTGTATATATGGAAGATAATATGAACCGTATCTTGCGTATTAGCGGTACCGGTACCGTCACTTTCCCTCTCGTCGGAAATATCAAAATTGCAGGCTTTTCTTTAGAGCAAGCCGAACAAAAATTGGCCGAACGTCTGACGGCTTACCTGAAACAACCTCAAGTATCTATGTTGGTCAAAGAATACGGCAATAAAACAGTATACGTATTAGGCCAAGTTTCTAAACCGGGGGCTATTCAAATTCCGCCGGAGAAACAACTTACTGTATTAGAAGCTGTTACCTCCGTGGGCGGATTTACAGATATTGCCAATACGTCCAAAGTGCGTGTACTGCGTGTAGAAGATGGCAAACAGCAAAGTATGGACGTTGACGTAAGCCAAATCATGAAGCAAGGTAATAAGAGTTTGGATATTACATTACAACCCGGCGACGTAATTTTTGTCCCGCAAAGTTTATTTTAAGGCGAGGAATTTCTATGAATGAAGAAGAATTAGACATTACCGCGCTGGTAGGCATGGTATTTAAGCATTTTTGGCTGATTGTTGCTACCGCAATTTTAGGACTGCTAGCGGCTATTTTAGTCAATACGTTTATGCGGCCCGTATATGAATCAACCGTCTTAATGATGATCAACCAAGAAAACGCCGGGAAATTGGATGATTCCCCCTACGGCAGTTTTGCCAGTATGGAAGATTATTACCGTACACAATATCAGTTATTGGAAAGCCGTTCGCTATTGGAAACTGTTTACACGCAACTGGATTTGGGGCAATATGAAGAATTTGCCAAAGGTATCATTCAGTTACGTAAGGCCGTTAAAATTGCGCCGGTTACACGCAGCCGCTTAGTCAATGTATCCGTGCGTGCTTATGATCCGTCTTTAGCTACGGAGATTGCTAATTCTTTAGCCAATACCTTTGTGCAGGAAAATATCAGCAATCGTATTTCTATGGGCCAAGATATTATCCGTGCTTTAGAAAGTACAGAAACCAACTCCGCGGACCAGGAATTATTAAACTCCATGCCGCAGGTAGTAAATAGCGACTTTATTAAATCGCTCAAACAACAAGAAGCCGCTTTGGAACGTAATTTAGCGCAACTTTCTGCTAAATATACTTCTCAACATCCCGAAGTGGTATCCGTCAATAAACAATTAGCCGCGGTGAGGGCGCAAATTGCGTTGGAAACACGTCGTTTGGTGCAAAGTATTAAGATTGAACTTTCCGGGCAATTTTCCGGTAATAATATCCGGGTGGTAGACCCGGCTATTGCGCCTAAAAACCCTGTCTTGCCCCGTAAATTACTCAATTTAGCGATTGGTATTTTTGGCGGCATTTTAATAGGATTTTTGCTTATATTTGTGATGGAATTTTTAGACCAGACCATCAAAACCAGCGAAGATCTGGAAAAGAAACTGGGCTTGCCATTTTTGGGGTTTGTTCCTCACGAAAAATTAAAAAAGAAAGAAAGCGAATACGCGGCTATGCTTAAAGAAGGAAATATCTTGCTGGCGGAAAACGTACGCAATATCCGTACTATGTTGGATTTTACGCTGGCGGATAATCAAAATGCCCCCTTCTTAATCAGTAGTTCTATGCAGGGTGAAGGGAAAAGCAACTTATCTTCTAACTTATCGGTGGCTTTGGCCCAAGGCGGCAAAAAAGTGCTACTGATTGACGGGGATTTGCGCCGCTGTCGTTTGCATAAAGTATTTCGCGTTTCCCCCGAAAAGGGTCTTAGTAATATTTGGGATCGTGACCCTCAAAAGGCCGATTATGCTTCTAACATCCAACCGGTTGCAGATGTGCCTAATCTGTTTGTGATGACGGCCGGGCAACGTCCGCCAAATCCTACGGATTTACTCAATACCCCGCGCTTGCATGACTTCCTGGAATGGGCACAAAAGAACTATGACCAAGTTATTGTAGACTGCCCTGCGATTCTGCCGGTGGCAGATACCATGTTGTGGGGTAAATATATTCCGCGGACGATCTTTGTGATTAAGCATGGTAAAACCAATGTACGCTCCGCCAAAATGGCCCTGGATAAACTCCAAAAGGCCGGCGTAAAGGTGTTAGGGGTAGTCCTAGGCCACTATAAGAACCAAGGCCTCTCGTACGGGAAATACGGGTATTACAAAAGTTATTCCTATTATTCAGACGAGAAGAACTAACAATTACGTTTAGGCAGTTCTTTTCCCCCGCTCTTTTAGCGGGGGATATTTTTTGTCTAAAAACCCACTATTAAGCGCGTAGTTTGGGTAAGATTTTACCGGCTTCTATAAGAAAAGGCTATCCCCCCCAAAGATATGGTAATTGGCCGCTTACGATATTTGCGTAGGGCGCATCTTGCTGCTTAAGTTGCCGCGTGAAAGGCTTCTAACCCTGTGGGCCGCTAAGGATAGCAGAGAATCTTAAACCTTGATAGACAGGTAGTTAGAAGGGATGAGCCTAGTTTCGTAAGGAAGATAATTATAGTGCCATAAAAAACCCCCCGCTAGGCGAGGGGTTGGTTGTTACAACAAATACGTTTAGTTGCGCGGAGCAGACGGGCTTAACGAATCTTCAACGTCTTGTACAGCTTGTTCATAAGCCGTAGAGGACAAGATTTCGTCGTCAGACAAGAAGTCCGGATACGTTTCTCCTTCAGCTTCGGGGGTTACCACCGTCTGATTCACTTTGTTGTTGTTATGGGTCGGGTTGGGGTTCACAAATTGAGATTTGGTTTGCCAAGACAACGGTAACGTTACTAAGAAAGAGCGCGGCACGGAGAGACGGATATCTTCTCCGGAAACAGCAGCTCCTTGAGACATTACAGCAGTGCGGCCATTATTATCTACTAATTGAACGTCTTTCCCTTGGTCTACAATAATTGCATTGGTAGCAGGATCTACATAAAGAGCCACCGGTAATTTAGAATCAATTGTGGCTTTCCCTATTTTAACCCCTTCCAATCTCGCAGCGCGTACGAGAACAGACCCATTGTCAACTTGTCCTAATACCAGGGCTTGACCGGCAGGAACAAAGAATTTTACTTTGCCGTAGGTGAGGTTGGTGTCTTTGTCCGCTTTCACAATACGGGTATTAGATACTTTTACAGTTTCAGTATTGGTGGCCGCAACAACTTGGGTGGCACCTAATAAAGAAAAAGCAAATAACATAACTAGGATTTTTTTCATTAAACGACTCCTTATATAGTTAAACTACTCATACTAATAAACTTCGGAGAGGGAGGGATTCGAACCCTCGATACGGGTTGACCCCGTATAACGGTTTAGCAAACCGCCGCTTTCGGCCTCTCAGCCACCTCTCCAACACAACCATTATAACAAATTCTAAAAACTCTTCTCAAGTCCTTTTTTTAAGGGCGTGAATTTTTGTTGAGTTAGTTTTTGCCACTTTTCACTACTGCAAATCCAGTGACCGGGAATAACGGCCTCTGCCACTTTATCATAGTTTAGGGCCGGTTGGGTCCCCGTTAATTTTGCACACAATTCATATCCCCAGGCGGCCACCCGCATCAGCCATATAGGGGCTTTGGGCATAAACGGTTTGCGAACGTGCATCGCGTTTGCCATTTCTGTAATAAAATAATCCCACGTATACAAGTTGGGCTCGGCGATAAAATAAACTTCGCAGTTGGTGTCTTCACGCTGATAAGCCTGGTACAAAGCCTCTACCAAGTCTTCTACATATACAAAACTAAAATACCCATTACCCGAAGTATTTACCATTAGTCCCCGTCTTACCCAGGAAGCAATTTTAGAAACCCCGGAGTCGTTTTTTCCATACACAATCGGTGGACGGATGATTGTTCTTTTAATACGAGAATTTAATTGCCGGACTGCTTTTTCCCCTAATAATTTGGTACGTCCATAATCGGAAACCGGCAAGGCCGCATCCTTTTCTATGCGCGGACGGCGCAAGCGTTTGGCATAGCCGCTGGCCGCTAAACTGGAAACATGTACAAACGTACGTATAGATGCGGTTTGATTGGCCGCCGCTACTACATTTTGTACAGCAGTTACATTGCCATTTTCAAAATCTTGGTAATTAAATCCAAAAATAGTACCGGCTAAATTAAAGATGCCTTCACACCCGTCCATGGCTTTTTTTAAGGAAGCCACATCCATATAATTGCCTTGTACCAATGTTACGGCCGGATTGGCGGGGTGGGCATCTGCCGGTAGGCGCCGGGTAAGCACCCGCACGGCATATCCTTCCCGAAGCAATTTATCCGTTAAGGCACGCCCAATAAATCCATTTCCGCC
>ONQH01000039.1 GCA_900319885.1 Candidatus Avelusimicrobium ruminicola | reverse complement strand
CGCCGCCGAGGCCGTCTTCGCCGTTCGCGTACGGCGTACCGCCGCCGCCCCTCGCGCGAATTACGCTGCGCCGGCGAATAACGTCGTGGTGCCGAACCACATGGTCGGTGCGGTTCTGACAACGTTGTTCTGCTGCCTGATCGGCGGCATCATCGCAATCGTGTATGCCTCACAGGTCAACACGAAACTCGCCCAAGGGGATATCGCCGGGGCGCAGGCCGCCTCGCGCACGGCCAATGGCTGGATTATCGCCAATGTCATCTTCGGCCTTGTCATCACCGTGTTCTATGCGGGTTTGGTGGTTTTGGGAGCCGCCGCCGAGATGTAGTCTCCCGCGGGATTGTGGCCTGCTGGCCACAGGGGTTGTCCATGTTCTGCAAAAGTTGTGGCGCTGAGATCAGCGACAAAGCCGTTGTATGCGTCCATTGTGGCGTACAGACGTGCACGCGGGTCATTCCGGGATTCGCATACTTTGACAAAAGCGGGATTTCCAAGAGCGAGGAATCCTTCTTGTGCCGCCTGTCCCCGAATGAAGTCGACGCACGGATGTGCAACCTGTCGGCGTACGGCGTCATCTTCGACCTCGTCGGCCGGAACGTTCTGCCGAACGGTTTTGAATATACCCTTCCAACCCGCCTGTGGTACTCATCCCCATAATGGGCGGCGGATTAAACGGCATCACAAGTGCCCCAGGTACTTGCGTTTGCGCTTTTTGATACACTTGCGCTACGGTAGCGGTGGAAGATTCTTCTTTTTTCTTACGTTCGTTCCACGGTTTTAACATCACAAACGACGCTACCGAGTTATTTTTCTGTGCGCTGGTAAGCATATCAAACCCGGCAAACGTCATTTCTTTTTGCACGGAGGGGATAGACAAGAGTACGTCTTCCAGTTCACTGGCTACTTTGCCGCTGGCGGAAAGGGACGAAGAAGGATCTAACTGAGCCGCCACACCACTTTGAATAGGCCCCAGGTGGCTAGGAATAATACCGCCATAATAATAGCCGATACAATCACTTTGTGTAAAATGAACCCCACTAACTTGCCGTATTGCTGGGTGAGTTTATCAAACCATTTATCAAATTGGTAGAAGAACCCGTGCGTGGGACGCGCTTGTTTCTTAAGGAGAAGCACACATAAAGCGGGAGTCAGTGTGAGTGCCACCAACCCGGAAATTGCTACAGAAACCGCAATCGTAATAGCAAATTGCTTGTACATTACCCCGGTAAGGCCGCCCATAAATGCCACCGGCACAAATACGGAACATAGCACAAATACAATCGCTACCACCGGGCCGGAAACTTCTTGCATGGCTTTAATGGTGGCCTCGCGCACGGGGAGGTTGTCCTCGTGCATGATACGTTCCACGTTTTCAATGACTACAATGGCATCATCCACCACCATCCCTATCGCCAGCACCAAGCCAAAAAGCGTCAGGGTGTTGATGGAAAAGTTCATCAGTTGCATGCCGGCAAAGGCTCCAATAATAGATACCGGCACCGCCAAACACGGAATAAGCGTAGCGCGCCAATCTTTTAAGAATAAGAATACCACTAAAAAGACCAGCACCATGGCTTCTATCAGGGTTTTGATTACTTCTTTGATAGACTGGTTTACAAAAAGGGTTGTATCATACGCAGTTTCGTAGGCTAGGTCCATTTCCGCCGGGAAATTTTGAGCCATTTCGGCTAAGCGCGTTTGCACGGCCTTGGCCGTCGCGACCGCATTGGCCCCCGGGGACAAGTAAATCCCCACCGGCACCGCCGGTTTTTTATTGAAGCTACCATTAAATTCATACGTTTGGCTTCCCAGTTCTACCCGGGCCACGTCTTTAAGACGTAGCGCGGTTCCGTCCGCATTAGCCCGCAGGATAATATTTTCAAATTCTTCCACTGTGGAAAAACGCCCCGGAGCGATAATAGAATAACTACGGTCTACTTTTACCGGCATAGGCGATTGCCCAATCTTTCCGGCCGCGCGCTGGGCATTTTGCGCTTTAATGGCCGAGGCAACCTCCGCAATAGATAAATTACGTTGTGAAAGGACATCCGGCTTGACCCAAATGCGAATAGCATAGTCGTTAGCGGACATCACCATGGCATCCCCCACACCGTCAATACGCTTAAGTTCATCCACAATGTTGATGAGCACATAGTTGCCAATGGTAGTGGTATCTGATAAACCGGAGGGAGAATAAAAAGCCACCATCTGCAAAATAGCGGACGATTTTTTATTCACTGAAACTCCGTAGCGGCGTACGTCTTCCGGCAAGGTAGCCGTAGCCCCCTGCACCCGGTTGTTTACGTTAATCATGGCTTGGTCCGGATCCGTGCCTACTTTGAAATAGACCGTGAGAGCCATATCCCCGTTGGCCGAAGAAGTGGAATTCATGTACAGCATATCTTCCACCCCGTTGATTTCTTGTTCTAAGGGAGCGGCCACCGTGTTGGCAATAACTTCCGGGCTGGCCCCCGGGTACGTAGCGGAAACCGCTATGGTGGGCGGGGTCAGGTTGGGGTATTGTTCTACCGGCAAGGATTTAATGGACACAATCCCGGCCAGCGTAATAAGAAGCGAGATAACAGTCGCAAAAATAGGGCGGTCAATAAAAAATTTGGAAAACATGGCACCCCCTTACTTGGCTGCGGACACAGCCGATTGGGCAGTTTGAGGGAGCGATTGCGCATCCGGGGCCTCGGCATCCGAGATGGCCTGTTCCAACTGGTCCATTTTGACTTCGTCAGCCACCGGGGCCGTCCGTTCTTGCACGACGGGGACTTCAAAATCTTGCAGTTGCACTTGTACGGTCTGCCCCGGGCGCACGCGCGAAAGGCCTTCACTAATCACAATATCTCCGGCTTTTAACCCCCGGGTTACCACATACATATCATCTTGTAAATCAGCCTCCACCGGGCGGGCTTCCACCGCGTTATTGGCATCCACCACATAAACCATAAGTTCTTTGGCGGTATGCAATACGGCAGACGATGGCACTAAAACAGCATCCTTAAAGGTGGCCCCTACCAAATGTACCCGTACAAATTGCCCCGGCATGAGTAAGCGCGAGTTGAGTGGGTTGGCAAACTCCGCCTTCATGGCAATACTGGAGGTTTGGGCGTTTTCGGAACTATCAAAGAAAATAATTTTGCCGCGTTGCGGGTAAAGTTCCCCGTTGGGCATCACCGCTTCCACGTAAATAGACACCTCATTTACATCTTTTTCCCGGTATTCTTTGGCGGCTTCTTTTTTACCCGGCTCCATATCCCCAAAGGCAATTTGACCGGAAATAAAACCTTGTGAGAGTTGATTAAATTGGCTGCTGGGCATGGAAAATTTAACATACAAGGGGTTGATTTGCACCATATTGGTTAAGTAGCCTGACTCGCCCGTGGGAGAAATTAAACTACCCACCGAAGGAATAGCCTGACCGACAATCCCCGAAATAGGAGCCACTACCTTGGTATAGCCGAGGTTAATTTGCGCCCCTTCTACTGCTGCTTGGGCCACTTGCACGTTGGCTTGGGCCGTTTCATAGGCAGAGAGCGCGTTATCATAGTCTTGCTGACTTACCGCATTGGAAGCGCGCAACGTCTTCATACGGGCAAGGGTCCGGTAGGTACGTCTTTCTTCGGCTTGGGCCTGCGCCAAAGAGCCTTTGGCTTTTTCAAGCGCCACCTTATATTCGGCATCATCAATTTGAAACAGTTGCGTGCCTTGCGTAACGTATTCGCCTTCATTATACAGACGTTTTTCTAAAATACCGCCTACCTGGGCACGAATTTGAATTTCTAACGAACCGGATACCTGGGCAGGGTACTCAATATTCCACGGCAAATCTTGTTGAATAACTTTAACGGCGGACACCACCGTAGGTGCGGGCGTGGGGGACTGTTGTTTTTGACAAGCAGATAAGGCAAATAAGGTAATAGAGACACCTAAAACAACCTTTCTCATGGACATCCTCCTCAATTTATTTCAAAGAATTTTATGAAATTGCTCCCCATTTTGCAATATATTTTATATATTAGGTGTTATAGAACTATGAAAAAACTATTACTCCTTGCCCTCGTGCTAAGTTGTGCGTGGCTGCCCGGTGCAGCCCAACCCGCCGCGGATGACGGTGTAGCCGTTTTTGCCTACAGCGCCGACCAACTGGCGGCCCGCTTTGCCGGCAAAACCCGCAAAGAGGTCCTCTATACAATCAATACGGTCTCGTCCAAAGATACTACCGTACAAAGTTCCAGTGGCAAAGAATATGCCCTGGTACGTTACGGGAAAACCAGTGATGATTTCCGTATTTTCTTGTTTGATTTCAAATTGCCGCAAAAATTAGTAGCCGTAGCAGATGACGTAAAAGGTGTGTTGGCTATGAACGAAAAATATGGCCTTAACGAGACCTTGGCGGAAAAAGATTTAAGTGCCCAGGCTCCGCAAACCTACCTTACTACTGTGACCGACGTGGCCAACAACCGCGAATATACGGCTTACCAAAGCGGAGATACATATCTGCTTTTCCAAAACGGGGTGCTAAAACGCACGTTTACGGATAGCCGGGAATTTTCGGCCTATATGACTACGCTAGCCGCGGCTAATTCCAGTTATGCAGCCCAGCAGGCCCAGCAACAAACCCAGTTGGAGCAGGCCCGTTTGGCGGCCGAACAACGTCGCAATCAACCGAAATTTGTACGCTCCCATTCCGTAGTTCCAACCATTGTGGGCACGGCACTACTGGGCGGCTTGGTATGGGGTGGTATTCATTATGGCCGTCATCATCACCATTACCGCCACCACCCGGGTCCCAGACATCATGCCCGGCCCGGTCATTTACCCCCGCTTAGACCCAGCGGCCCGCCTGCCGGTACGCCGCTACTGCGCGGAGTAGACGGTAGATATATGAACCGATAAACTTACCCAATAAAATCCCCCACCAACCGGTGGGGGATTTCTAAATGATTTATTTGTTTTTAGTGCAATCCAGCGCACAGGGAACCTTGGGGCTCTTGGCCACCAGTTCTTTAATCGGTTTAATCGTCTGCGCTTGCGGTTTAAGGGTACAAGGCCCCCCGATACAGCCGCCTTTACAACTCATTACTTCTAGGAGTTGAAAGTCACCCACGCCTTTGGCATATGCATTAAGTAGGGCCATCGTCTTTTTATCCAACCCTTGGATAGCCATTTTCTTAAACGGTTTCTTGCCGGCAATGGCATTTTCAACCGCCTGTGCCACTCCTCCGGTTACCCCATAATAACGGGCCTCACCGGAAATAGTATCATCTAACGCAGTTTCTTCACAATCGGCAGGGTTAATGTTTCTAGCATCAAACAGAGCCCCCAACTCTTCATACGTCATTACATAATCAATGTTGGGATCTTCTATACCTTCGGCGCGTTTAGACACACAAGGCCCTATAAATACCGTAATGTTGCCTTTCTTCTTTTCAATTTCGGCCGTATAAGCAGCCGGTGTTTTGGTATGGGAAACAAATTCTTTGAGGGCCGGCAAATGTTTTTTAACCGCTTGTACCCACGCGGCACAGCAGGACGTAGTCATAAACTTGGCCCCGTTCTCCAGGCGTTCCACCAATTCGCGCGCTTCGTTGGCGGTAGTGACATCCGCGCCCAAAGCCACCTCTGTTACTTTAGGGAATCCGGCTTTTTTAATAGCCGTAATTAACTGCGGCAAGGTGCCGTCAAACTGCCCCACAATAGAGGGAGCAATCATAGCCACCACCGGGGCCCCTTTTTTGAGTTGGCTAAGCACATCTATCAGTTGGCTCCGTTCCATAATGGCCCCGAACGGGCAGGCTTCCATACATTGTCCGCACGAAATACACTTATCAAAATTGATTTCCGCAACACCATTTTCCCGTTTATGAATTGCATCCACCGGGCAGGCTTGCTCACACGGAACCGGGATAAAGGTGATGGCATTATACGGGCAGGCCATTTTGCAAGCACCGCAATTTTTGCATTTATCGGCATCAATAAAAGAGCGCCCGTCAATAAAAGAAATAGCCCCAAATTTGCACGATTGCTGACACGGACGCGCCAAGCATCCTTGGCAGGCCTCGGTAACCATGTGCCGCGCTTTGCGGCAACCGTGGCAAGCAATATCCATAACTGTTAACGGTTGCTGCGGAATATGCGTACGCGTGAGCGCTTCTTTGGCGTAATCGTTAAGCGAAGTGGCCTCGTCATCTTCTTCTACACTGCACCCTAACGCGGCCAGCGTGCGGGCGCGGAATACAGCGCGCTCTTTGTAAATACAACACCGAACCGAAGACTTAGCATCTTGCGGAATTACTTCATACGGGATGCGATAAGCGTCGGTTAACAAGGTTCCCTTATCAAAGGTTTCTACTATTTTGCGTAGCGCTGTACGCCGAAAGAAAATGGCTTTATTATCTAGGTTCATATCTCTATTTTAGCATATTTGTTCAAGGCCCCAAAAAGCCCACCCTAAAAAGAGAGAAAAGGGTGGGTTGTTTGCTTGTTTGGCACTAGGGGTGTGCCAAAAAAATCAGAACTTATATACCAAAATATAGGGGAATGCAGCACTTATCCACTACTACTTACCCCCGCGGGAACACATTAGCCTGAATAAATACTACAACTGAAAGTTCAATAAAAGTGAAACCGAGGTAGTAATTGGGAGGCTTATGTTCCCCACCTGTATTTTGGAGAACATAAAACGGCTACTACGTTGAATTAGCACAAGCAATCCATCGTTGTAGCCGTAGCTCCTGCTATGTAAACATAGCAGGAAACATTGGAGAGCAACTGGGTCTCGAGGTCCAGTTGTCTCTGTACGACTATCTTTGGCCTTGTGCTTCGTCGGGAGGCCTTCTCCCGGCTGTCCGTAGGAACCCTACGTTTCCAAAAACAGATTAAATTGTACTAACACTATAACTATAACAAAAAAAGGATATTTTGTAAATTTTTTCTACAAGTTACAGCCCGTAGGATAAACTTTCAATTAAAAACGATGGGAAATGCTGGGCACGCATTTTGGCTTGCGTAGCCGCCAAATCATACGCTTCCCGAAAGAACGTAAAGGTATTTTCCTGCGTATCCCATAAACCGCACGAAGCATGCGGATTATGGTCGCGCGGCTTACCCACCGCCCCCGGGTTAATGACATACCGGCACTTTTCGTTCAATGAGATGGTATGCTTTTCTTTTTGATTTAGATACATGTGGCAAGTTCGTTCCGACCCTTTAATATAAAAGGGCAAGTGCGTATGACCTACAAAAAGCACTTGGCCTTGCCACATTTTGTAATACGTGTTAAATTGCGCCGTGCTATGAAAATATTCTTTGATGGGATCTAGCGGGGTTCCGTGCAAAACACCAAAATTGTCCCCTTGGGCAGATGTGGGCAACGTGCGCAGATAATCAATGGATGGACGCGAGAGTTGCGGCATGCTTTCTTCCAGCGCCACTTTGGCATCAAAATTAAATAAATTTTCAATGGAAGGAAATGCAAGCACCGCATCATGATTGCCCATCACACTAGCCAATAGCGGCAACTGTGTTACTTGACGGACACAAGCCTCTCCATCCGGGCCGTAGCCTATAATGTCCCCGCACTGGATAAACGTCTCCGCGCCTTCTTGCTGCAAACGCGCTAGGCACGCCCGCAAGGCTTCTAGATTTCCGTGAATATCAGATAATATCCCTACACGCATTAGGCATCCACCAGTGCTTCCAATTCTTCTTTTTTCTTGTTTTCTTCCGCGTTATTGCGGTCTGCCAAGTTAACAGACATCACCTTAGAAACGCCGCTCTCTTCCATGGTAATACCGTAAAGCATACGCGCCGCTTCCATCGTGCGTTTGTTGTGTGTGACCACAATAAACTGCGTGGACTTAGAAAAATCTTTAATGAGATTTACGTAACGCTCCACATTGGCTTCGTCCAGCGCAGCGTCCGCTTCGTCCATAATGCAGAACGGAGAGGGGTGATGTGTAAAAAACGCAAAGAGTAGCGACATAGCCGTAAGCGTTTTTTCTCCCCCGGACATAGACGTAATATTAAGTAGTTTCTTGCCCGAAGGTTGTGCGTAAATTTCAATTCCGGTTTCCAACAAATTATCCGGTTGTGTGAGGACCAAGTCACACTCGCCCCCACGGAATAGCGATTGGAAAATATTTTTGAAATGCACGCGCACTTGTTCAAACGTATATTTGAAGTTTTCGCGCGTGGTTTGATTGATTTTATTGATGGCTGATTTCAAATCTTTCTTGGCGTTATCCAAGTCGGCCATTTGTGTTTTCAAAAATTCATTTCGCTCGTTGAGCGCGTCGTATTCTTCCGGCGCGGTCATATTGACAGCTCCCATATTTTCAATACGTTTACGCATCATCTTAACGCGTTCGTAATCCACTTCTTTGGTACCGTAATTCATCTCGGCTTCTTCCGGTGTGATATTCCAACTTTCAAACAAACTGTTGGCCACCGTAGTATGCTGACGACGCGCATTGGCCAGGGCATTTTCTAAATTATTTTTTTGAAGTGTTAAGTCAGAAGATTCTTTCTTACAC
>ONQH01000058.1 GCA_900319885.1 Candidatus Avelusimicrobium ruminicola | reverse complement strand
TTGCACATACGCAATATCAAGTGGTAAACGGAAATTTACAAAAGCGCAGTTACTGGCAAACCTTGCGGGATAATTTGGCTGCCCCAGGCAGTGTGTTGCGTAATGCCCTGTCGGCCGCGTGGGGGATTTTTTGCGGTTCTATTGCGTTGCCGGGGATTCGGCAAGTGGGGTTGTTTGGCGGGGCCGGCTGGTGGAATTTGAACCGTTTATTGTGTGTGGGTTTTGAAAAATTATGCATAGGCCCTTTTGTGCCGGCGTTATGTATAGAAGTAGGTTATTTTTTGCGTCATGGCCAGTGGCTGACCCAGTTTAATATGACTACCCTGGGCCGCCAAGCCTTGCAACGGGTGTGGGAGTGGCTGCTGGGCTCTTTGGTGGTGGCGCCGTTGCTGGCGGGGATTACCTTTGTGTTGGTGGCTGGGGTCGGGTGGATATTGCACAGGAGTTTACATGAACACGCGTGAAGAAAATACAGGCAAAAGTATCGCCTCGCGCTTTAAGCATCAATTCGTGTACGCGTTAATTGCGCTGGGGGGACGGGGATTGGCTTACCTCTTTTTGTATCCGCTGGTATTTTGTTACTGCTTGTACCCGTCGGTGAGGGCCAAGTCCCGCGCGTACCTTACCCGCCGCTTGGGGGCGCATGGTCCATGGGAATTGTTTAAGCATACTTTTCGCTTAAATCTCACATTTGGGCGTTGTTTAGTGGACCGTGCGGCCTTAGGGATAACGGGAAAGGCTGAATTTATTTCTTCGCCGCAGATGCGCCAAAAATGCGAAGAACTGGTGGCCCAAGGCAAAGGGGTGATTATGCTCACCGCCCATGTAGGGTGTTGGCAGAGTGCGGTCAATTGTATGCAATTTTTACATAAACCCATGCACGTGTTGTATTACCGCAACCCCAAGGATAACGATAAATTGGTAGCGGAACATAAAGGCGGGGAAACTCCGTTTACGTTAATTAACCCGGCGGGCCCTTTGGGGGGCGTGCCCGAAATGATGAGTGCCTTGCGCCGCGGCGAAATCGTCTGCGCGATGGCGGACCGGGTGTTTGGAAACCCGCAAAACGCGCTGGAAACTTCCTTTTTAGGAGGGATATGGCGCGTACCGTATAGTTTTTACCGGTTGGCGGCTGTTACGCAGGCACCGATCGTGATTGCGTTTTTTCCGTGGGAGGGGCGCGGCAAATTGGGCAGTTGGGTGTTTGAGCCTATTTATGTGCCGGACGCCGGTCCCCAAAAACAGCATTATCAACCCCAGGCACAACAATTTATGGACGCTTTGACACAATTTTGTATAAAATATCCATATCAATTCTTTAATTATTTTGACGGGTGGAAAGAGTATGAAACAAGAAACAATTAACGAAGTAAAAGAACTGATTGCCCAAAATATTGATTTGGGCGGAAACGACCTATCCCAATTTGGCGCAGAGGATGCCATTTTCGGCGATACAGGCTTATGTTTAGACAGTTTGGATGCGGTAGAACTGATTATGCTTTTGCAGAAAAAATATGGCATCCTCATTGAAAATATGCAACAAGGCCGCGAAGTATTTAAGACGTTAGGTACACTGGCCGACTATATTGAACAAAACCGCAAGAAATGACAGCAAACAAGGTATCGGTAGCAGGCATGGGGTGCGTGTGTGCTTGTGGCAACACAGCCGCCTGTGCGTTTGAAGGGGCCCTTAGCGGGAACGCTTTATTTGCGTTACCGGCAGGGCGCGTGGAAAGTACCTATACGTCCAAGTACCCGGTGTTCTTGGTGCCACCCAGTGAATATGCCCAAAAACCAGCCGATATTACGTTTAGCCAATTCTTTTTTATAAAAGCCGCCTTGCAGGCCTTTGAGCAGGCGGGTATTTCACCCCAACAATTAAATGCTAAACGGGTGGGGGTGATTGTAGGCGCTTCGGTCCACCCTTCTTTTCATTGTTTCCCTATTTACCGTCGTTGGAAAACAGATAAACTGCTTGAAGAGGATATTACAGCACTGCGTGCGTATCTTGCTTCTCCGTTGGCCCAATGGGTCAGCCGTTATTTTGGGTTTGAAGGTCCGTTTCAAACCGTAGCCACGGCTTGTGCCAGCGGCACAGATGCTATTGGACTAGCCAAAAATTGGATTGAAACCGGTTTATGTGATGTGGTGTTATGCGGCGGAACGGATGAGGTAACTCAAAGCCCGTATGTCGGGTTTATCCGGCTGTTGGTTTCTACTGCACAGCGTTGCCGCCCGTTTTGTAAAACCCGAACAGGTATCAATATCGGCGAAGGTGCCGCCGCCTTGTTGCTGACCAATGCGCAGACTGCTAAGCAGTTACACTTGCCTTGCCAGGGCTATGTGCTGGGATATGGAAATGCTTGTGACGGGTTCCACCCGACTGCCCCGGATCCGCAAGGGCGGGGCCTGCAAAAAGCACTGTCTTTTGCGCTGAAAGAGGCGGGCGTGCGTGCCCAAGAGGTGGCGTTTATCAATGCCCATGGCACCGCTAGCCAAGCCAATGACAGTGCGGAATCAATGGCATTTAACACAATCTTGCCCGGCGTGCCGGTATGGGGTTCCAAAGGCGTTACCGGTCACACGTTAGGGGCCGCTGGGGCGGTGGAAGCCGTCCTTACGCTCCAGGCACTTAATCAACAAATGCTCCCGGCTACCGTCGGTTTTACGACGCCGGATGAAGCCTTGCATTTAATTCCTACCACCGCCAATACGCCTATTTCCGCACGCTTTGCTGTGTCGGATTCGTTGGCATTTGGGGGATGTAATGCGGCCATTGTATTGGGGGGAAAAGATGCTGCCTAACTTATTTATCAATGGGTTTGCGTGTCTAACCGGGGATGCCCCGCTGGAAGATTTTGCTCCTTTTTTAGAAGTACGTAAATTGCGCCGCGCAGAACCTATTTCCAAAAATGTATTACTGTGTGCCTTGCGTGCGTTGCAACAGGCCCAAGTGCCGCCGAGCGCGCGCGAGGATATGGGTATTAGTTTGGCCATGGGGGCCGGTGCCCTGGGCAGTACGATTAAATTTATGGATAGCATTATTGAGGACGGGGATGAATTGTCCTCTCCCACAGCGTTTGCCAGTTCGGTACATAATTCTACTGCACTCATGCTTTCTATGTTTTTGCAGATGCACGGGCCCTGTGTGGTAACCGGACAGTTAGATGCCTCGTTTGCCGGGGCTTTAGTAACTGCGCAACAGTTTTTGGCTAAGCATTTGTGCGAACAGGTATTAGTGGTGGTAACGGAAGACGTAAACCCACTTTTACAGGATGTATTACAAAAAGATCCGCACGTATTTGATCCGTTCTTATATCAACCTACGCAGAAGGCCCAACGTGTAGCCGCCGCGTTTGTGCTCAGTGCCGCCGCTACGCAATACACGCAATTTGTGCTGCATCATCTGCAACTGGCAAGCACGCAAGCGGTGCAAACGCAAAGCGAACTACTAATCCCCGTGCAATCTTGTGTGCACAGTGCTTTACTACTTAACCACTATTTACAAGTGAAGGAACCTTTCCATTTGCAAGAACAATTTGCGGGGATGTTATTTAACGTGCAGGGGGAACCGTATGTTCTGCCGTGAGCATATTAGTTGGATTGTGGAAGATATTTTCCGCACGGAAATCGTCAAACAGCGCAAGGATTCGTTGGCCTTTTTTGACCGTCAAGAAATGGAACAAGTACGTACCCTAGACCCCGCGGTAGTAGCGCAAGCCACTGCCCAGGTGGGCACTTATTTTGGGTTTACCCCGCAGAGGTTTTCTTCGTTGCAGGAACTTATTTCGCAATCGTACGACGCCTATACACGCAATCAATTCGTTTATTTAACTACGTCCGGCAGTACCGGCAAACCTAAACTTTGTTTGCATACGCAAGAGATGATGGATATAGAAGGGCGAAGCGTGGGAAAACATTTTACCCAGGCCCGGCGTTTTGTTACATTAACACCCCGTCAGCACTTATATGGGCTAACTTTTGCCATTTTTTTTACTTCGTTGTTTGATATTCCTACCACACCCGTTGCCCCGATGCCGCTGCAACCGTGGCACACGCTCTTGCGGAAAGGCGACGTGGTAGCCGGATTTCCACTATTTTGGGAATATTTTTTGAAAGCAGGTAATACTTTCCCGGCCGGGGTAACCGCTGTCACTTCTACCGCGCCTTGCCCCAAGGGATTATTTGCGCGGCTCAAACAAGCGGGGGCCGTGCGCGTAGTAGAATTGTACGGCGCCAGCGAAACGGGGGGAATCGGCGTGCGCGAAGCAGAAGAAGATCCCTTTGAAATCAATGATTTTTGGGAAGTCTCTGTGCAACAGGGAGAATACAAAATTCGCCGAAAAGGAATTGAAGGGTGGCTCTCTTTCCCGGACCAGGTGGAGTTTGTACCTCCGCGGGGAATTTTCCCATTAAAACGGATGGACCGTGTGGTGCAGGTAGCGGGGGTCAATGTATCGCTTACCCACGTGGAACAAGTGCTACAGAGTCACCCAGCTGTGGCGGCGTGTAAGGTGCGCTTGATGCGCCCGGAAGAAGGCCGCCGCTTAAAGGCATTTATTGTGCTTAAACAACCTGCCTCCACCGAAGTATTGCCCGCCATACAGACCTTTCTTTCCAAACAACTCTCTTCGCACGAAATGCCCCGTCACTTTACCTTCGGCACTACCTTACCTACCAACGTGATGGGGAAAGATTGCGATTGGTAAAACACGTTTTTGTTCACCTGAACGGACCGGTCATAAATTGATAAAATACACGTAGATAAAATGATAGAAGCAAACGGAGGTTACATGAAAAAAATTATTCTACTTGTCGTATGTGTGCTGGGGGGAATTGCTTGGGCCAACGCCGATACGATTTCTACGGATAAAAGCGGTTTTGATAAAATTTACAACGTCATTGATGACGCGGTATTTGATTTGCGGTACTATTCCCCGTATAATTTTACCGGACAAAAAATTACAGGCTACAAGGCCCCGGTGGCTTATATGACCAAAGAGGCATTGGCCGCACTGGCGGTGGCAGCGCAAGATTTACGCGCCCAAGGCTACCGCTTACTGATATGGGATTCGTACCGCCCGCAAAAAGCGGTGGACCACTTTGTCCGCTGGATTAACGACCCTACGGACGAGGGTAATAAAAGTTTTTATCCTACGTTACAAAAAGAGGATTTGATTGCCGGAGACTATATTATGCCTAAATCCGGTCATACACGCGGTAGCACGGTGGATTTGACCCTCATTAAGCAGGACGGTTCTTTTGTGGATATGGGGGGAACTTTTGATTTGTTTAGCGAACGCTCTCACCCGGACTTCAAAAAACTTACCAAAAAGCAAAAACGCAACCGCAAAATTCTGCGCGACGCGATGCTGAAAGCCGGGTTTGTGGGGATCGATTCCGAGTGGTGGCACTTCACCCTCAAGGATGAACCCTATAAAGACACGTATTTTAATTTTGATGTGCAATAGTGATTATGAAAGGTAAAACAAATTATTTTTTGGTAAAGGGAATTTGGATTGTTTTGCTGGGTTTCTTGACGGTGGGGTGTGCCCACGTAAAGAAAGATCCCCTGGTACTGTGGAACGATCAAGCCCCGGCTAAGCAAGCATTGGTAACGTATATGTCGGCGGTGACGGATCCTAAATCCCCGGATTATATCCCCGTTAAAGACCGTGTGGCGGTGTTTGATTTGGATGGTACCCTTATTTTGGAAACGGACCCTACTTATTTTGATTGGTTGCTCTTTGAACACCGCGTACTGGATGATCCTAATTACCAGGCTACTGCTGCCCAGCGTGCCGCGGCACTTGCCTCGCGCGAAAAGGGAATTTTCCCGGAGTTAAATGCGGATAGGGAACGGATGGTGTCCGAAGCGTATAAGGGGCTTACTGTGGAGGAGTTTTATGCGTTTGTCCGCGCGTTCATGCAGGAAGAACAACCCGGCTTTGTGGGGATGAAACGGGGAGATATTTTTTATAAACCCATGGTAGAGGTGGTGCAATATTTACTGCAAAACCACTTTACCGTTTATATTTCCAGCGGTACGGATCGCCTGACAGTGCGCCCATTGGTGGCGGCGAATTTACCTGAAATCCCGGCTAGGCAAATTATTGGTTCGGATAGTACCATTGTGGCGCGCCATCAAGGGAATAAAGAGGGGCTTGTCTATACCTTCTCAAAAGGGGATGAACTGGTCTTGGGAGGCAAGAACCTGATAAAAAATTTGCAGATGAATAAGGTGACCACTATCGTGCAAGAAATTGGGGTACAACCGGTGCTGGCGTTTGGTAACAGTTCCAGTGATGCCAGTATGCTAAACTATGCTATTAACGACAATAAGTACAAAGCCCTGGGATTTATGATCTCTTGTGATGATTTGGAGCGTGAGTACGGC
>ONQH01000037.1 GCA_900319885.1 Candidatus Avelusimicrobium ruminicola | reverse complement strand
CGCGTTGCGCATAGCCATCTTTCCGCCAAGTAAAGCGCGGGAGTTACGGTAGTAGCGCGCTTGCATCATAAGATTTAGCGTAGGTAATTGGGGCGGTTCTTGCCATTTGCGTTCGGTTTTTCCGGTAAAGACAGAGAGATACCCGGATACCAAACTACTCAGTGTAACACCAGGGTGTTGTGTATATGACGGGAATAAGACGCCTAAGGCAAACGGGTTTGTTTTAGGGGCATAATAGTCTAAGGATTTGTCATACACGCTAAGGCTGGCTTGCCCGTTGACGGGCAGTTTTTGTGCGTTTTTAACGAATAGTTTCCACGTTACGGTTTGCCCGGGTTTATAGGTTGGCGCGATATCTGCCTGTAGGGTGAGTTCTTGATTATCAAAAGGCACGGTAACACTGGTGTTTCCGTGGTGGAAAACATAGTTACTTGCTCCAAACCATGAGAGACCAATTCCGCCCCGGTCCTCTTCTGTTACAATGTATTCGTAAATACTTACCCCAGCGGGTAATAATTCGCTTGTTGCTAGGAACTGATCCTTGCGATATACTTCCACCCGTTTGGACCCTTCTTGCGCACTGCTGCCAAGCAGGATGCGTGCGGTTTCGCCGGGGCGGTACATCTTGTATTGAGGCAAAGTAATATCCGGTAATTTCAAGGCGGATTTCGGCGCAGTTACCACAAAGATGATTGACTGGTTTTCGGCTTGTTTGGCACTCAAAGTTAAGCGGTAAATCCCTTCCGGTAAGGCGGGCAGTTGTAAGGTTTGTGCCTGCGGCGTTTTGAAATCTAACGTACGGGTCAAAACAATCGTGCTATCTTTAGCGTCCTTATACCAAGCGTCCAGAGAAGCCTTTTCGTCTTCGTTGATCTTTGGCGTGTCTTGCACGCGCGAAATACGGGCCACTACACTGCCGGTAACCGCTTTTCCGTCAGCGTTGGTAAGCGTGATATCCGCTAACGGAGCCGACTGATTGGCATCATAAAAACCTTGTGTAAAATCCACCTTAAATAAACGCGGGAATTTACTGATTTTGTACGTGTGCTTGGTTCCAACCGCGCGGCCGGAATCGTCATATACTTCCGCTTTAAGAGTGTATTGTGTGGCGGTTTCATCCGTGCGTTTGGCTTGCGGTTTGAACGAGACAGAAAATTCGCCTTTGTCATTTGTAGTGGTTTCACCCTGTGCAATTTGTTCAGCCGGGGTAGGAAGCCACATGCGCCACCAATAGAAGGGGGGAATATACTCTTGGCGGGTTAGGGTATATTTAACGGTCGCTTTTTGCAAAGGCATCCCTGTGTAATAAGTGGCTTTGCCGGTAACGGTACCGGTTTGCCCATAGGCAAGTGGTGTTTGGGGATCGTTTAGCTCAATTTCATATTCCGGGCGCTTATATTCTTCCATGGAAAATATATACTCATCCGCATAAGACTCCCCGTTGATTTGGCAGTTTGCTTCCACTGAAAAACGACCTAACAAAATCTCGTTTCCTTCCGGCAGAGTAAATTGTGTTTGTAAAGTACCCAATTCGTTAAGGGTACCTGTGGTTTGGAAAATCTGCTTCCAATTTTGTTGGCTGCGTACCGTAAGATTTACTTTTTTAGCCGGTAATACTTGCAAACCGCGCGGGGTATTTTCAAATCCTTGAACGGAAATGGAAACTTTTTGTCCTGGGCGGTAAATGGCACGATCGGTTTGTATAAATAAACGGACCGGACGATTGGGGTGAAAATAGAAGCCAGTGCTATGGGCGGAGTACGCCGCATCTTTATTATTTTGGGCCCATACACTTACCCGGTAGGAATTGTTGGTATGTGCGGCTATCTGAATAGGACGTGCCCAGGTGGAAATCCCCTGTGCATTGGTTTGTTGTTGTCTGCGCGACCCGTTCCAATCGGTGAATAAATCCAAGGGGATGCTAGGGACAGGATTCCCTGTTTTTAAGTCTACCGTATAGAAACGGAAAATTTCCGGGTTGTGGGTCAAATTATCTTGTTTGAGGGTGCGTACATATTTTTCGGGATTATCGTTAATGCCAGTACTTACAAACAAAGCCAAATCGGTAATATTGATAACGGTGGCCGCAACGGCGTGTTGGGCCGTATCAAAGGCATTTCCCTCGCTGGCTAACACCACATACAAGCCTTGGGTTAAAGCCGGTAACGTGAGCGTGTGCTCTTGTGAAAAATAAGGTTTTTTGTACGAAATGTTATCTTCCAGCGATTGGTACTTTTTCGTAGAGGATAAGAGAGATTTTACGTTATTGTCCGACAGGCGCATTAAGTCATCCCATTCACTTAGCGTGCGGTGGTATCGTTGGTTGGTGTAAAATTGGGCCAATTCATCCCGTGTAACGGGGTAAATGCGCGCATATACATGAGGTATATTGCGTAGTGTCAGTTTCACTTGGGGTTTAGTGGGTTGTAACGCCTGGGGCAGGGTGCTAAAGGAAATTTCAGGCTGGGTGATGCGCTGGGCCAGTTCATCACATTGATAGGTATAGTAGGAACTATCTAAAGATTTGACCGCATATTGGCAGACAGATAAGGCTTGGGTTCGTTCGTCATTATCCCATAATAATTGTGCCGTGCGATAGGCCGCATAAGATCTGCCATATTGGTTGGCACTGTTGGTAACAACGCCTTTTAATTTTTGCCACCAACTGTTAGATGAGGTATTATATCCGCTTAACGCATAAAGGGTGGGAAGAACTTGGTTTAATGCCTTTTGTTTATCCTTGATTTCAAAAAAATCACCGCGTTCAAAGGGAAGTAATAGATAATCGGTTTGCCAAAAAATACGGGCATCCTGTCGGTCTTTTCCTTCTAATAGGTACGCGGTTTGCAAAATGTCCGCCAGTTTATGGGCTCGGTTGCTGTACTGTTTAACAGGCGTTGCGGCCCCTTCCAGGTAGGTGCGTGGGGCTTGAGTCGGCATCGTTTGCTCGGTATCTCCCAAAAACTGGACCCATTGATACGTAGCAAAGTCAAAAAGGGTGGGGATGCGTTTTGTGTCTGTATCTTTCAACTCTAAAATCAGGGTTTCTTGGACTATAGGGATTTGACTGAGATCTTTACGTAAACTCCACAAGTGTTCAAAATCTTTTTGGATGTGGCTATGCCATTGGGCGGGAGCCCAATATTCGGCATCTTTATTTTGTTCTATTTCACGTTCTTGCAAAATGGGGTGATAAATATTGGCAGCTTGTTGGGCCATATACGTACGGTAGAGTAAGAAGCGGGCTTGCCATAAGGGGTCAGCCGGTAACGTGTAGGCCAGCATGGTTTTGGCGGCAGTTAAATATTCCCCCTTATGATATTGACACGCGGCGAGGCGTAGTTGTGCTTGATAAAGGGTATTTCCGGTGGCTGTTTTGACAATTTCTTGGTATTGCTTTTGAGCAGTGGCAAAGTCGCCCTCTTGATAAAGTTTTTCGGCTTGGGTAAGCGTTTGGGCATGTGTAAAAAGTGCGCCAACAAATAATAAGCATAACGTAATTGTTTTTTTCATAAATTCTCCTATACCATTATTATAAAAAAATAAGGGGAAAATTACTTGCTTATTGGTGTGGACGGGAAGGCCCTGGGGTCTAGTTGTGCTTTGTAGAGTGGCAGAGAAATTTAAGCACGATAGGGAAGAAGAGAATAACGTAAAATATAATGCAAACAGCACATACGAGTCTGCCCCAGTGGGGCCCATAGAAGGCTACGCAGGGGGCGGTTAGGTGTTTAAACATCCATCCAACGGGTAACAAACCCAATAAGCCTACAAGTATTCCTTTGAAAGAAAGACCGGTCTCTGTAAATTTTACCCAGCGTTTTTCTATATACCGGGCCGGACAAAAAGCCAGCAAAAAACCAATCGCATGGTAGGCATCATTGAGCATTTTTTGGGGATCAACCAGTAATTTTCCGTCTACATAATCGTGTGGATAAGGTTTTAGGGTAATAAATAGGAGCATAGCGATTGCCAGCAGAAATCCACCTAAAAGCCATTTGTTTTCTTGTTCGGGATGCGATACTAAATATATGAATAGACGGTTCATTCCCCATAGGGTCAGTCCACCAAGTATAAGTCCCACCAACACATCTTGCGGTGTATGAACCCCCAGATAATTGCGGGAAAACCCGGTAAGTAATATGAAAAATATACAAAGATAACTTAGCCATTTTGTAGTTTTATAACGCCACAATGTGACGGCGGTTCCTCCATAGAGGGTGGAGGCGCAAATCGTATGTCCGCTGGGGAAGGAATATCCACCCGCAGTGGCTATGGCGTTTCCGGCGGGGATAATACGCGGATCACGTATCCAGGGACGGTAGGCGCAGACTGTTAATTTGAGTACCGCGTTTAATGCGTATGCCACGCAAAAAGAGGCCCAAATGTAAAGCCCGCTACGTTTGCTAATGCACCAGTAAATAAAAATGGGAATCAGAAATAAATAAGAAATAGAGAAAAGGGACACCCCTTGCAGAAAGGGCGTCCCAATATCTTGGATACTCTGGCGAAAGTCCTGTAAAAATAGCAGGTATGCAATATCCACAATGCACGCTTCCTATTTACATTTTTTCCGGTGCACTTACGCCAATAAACTCTAATCCTTTGCGGATACGTTCGGCTACCCGTTGGCAGATAAACAAGCGGGCGGAAGTGAGTTCGGGATTGGTGTCGTCAATTACGCGGCAATTATCGTAGAACGCATGGAATAAGCCCGCCAGTTCCACCAAATACGTAGTCAAGTGGTGCGGACTTAAATCGGCTACGCAGTTTTGCAAGACGGACTTGAACCAAACCAATTTTAATAATAACGCACGTTCTTGTGGGGCCAACGGCATTTGAGCAGTGAGCCCTTCTTTGAACCCTTTTTCTTTAGCGGCTTCAAAGATGGAGCAGATACGCGCATGCACATACTGTACGTAGAAAACCGGGTTTTCGTTCGTACGTTTTTTGGCTAGGTCCATATCAAATAGCATATGCGCGTTAGGCGTGCGGCTGGCAAAGAAGAAGCGGCATACATCTGTTCCCACGTCGTCCATCAATTCGCGCAGTGTGATAAAATGGCCTGCCCGTTTGGACATTTTTACCTGTTCACCGTGTTCGGTTAAATGTACAAGTTGATGGATAATCGGCACAAAGGTTTTTTCATCATGACCTAACGCATGTACGGCGGCTTTCATACGCGGTACATAGCCATGGTGGTCAGCCCCCAAAATATCAATCAGTGTGGTGTATCCGCGGTCATATTTGCTTTTGTGATAGGCAATATCGGCCATAAAGTAAGTGGGGCGTCCATCTTTGCGTACTAATACACGGTCTTTGTCGTCTTGGGCTTCTTTATCTTGGGTGGAACCAAACCATACGGCACCTTCTTTTTCGTAGGTGTAGCCCTTTTCGGTTAAGTAAGCAACCGCTTTTTTAGGGGCATCCTCTTTATGCAGGTCAGACTCGCGGAACCAACGTGTAAAATCCACGTGGAAATCTTTCATATCCTGCTGTTGGGTTTTAATCAGTTCTTCCATAGCCCAGCGACCGTATTGTTCTTCGGGTAAATCTGCCGGGATGCGCTTGGCTAATTCTACCAGGTAAGAACCGTGATAACCGTTTTCCGGCGGTTCTTTGCCTTCTTTACGGGCTTTTAAGGAAACGGCCAGCAATTCTGCCTGATTACCGGCATCATTGACGTAGTATTCGCTATCGCAGGCATATCCCAGGGCCCGGTGAATTTTTACTAAACTGTCGCCCAAACTGGCTCCCCGTCCGCTGGCCACATGCAAGGGACCAGTGGGGTTGGCAGACACAAATTCAATTAAAATATTTTGTTTGTGAGCCTCGTTGGGTTTGCCTTTAATGCGGCGGTCGGCTGCCGTATCAATAATAAATTTGTCCTCTAATGTGATGTTAATAAAGCCGGGTGCTGTAGCTGTAGCGGAAGCAATCCCGGTTACTTCGCTAAGAATTTTGCATGCTTCTTGCGCAATCATCAGCGGATTTTTATGTAATTTTTTAGCGGCGGCCATGGCCCAAACTAAGGAAATATCGGCCCCGGTATGTGCGGGGGCGGGGGCAAATTCTACGGCAGGGAGTTCTTGCCCTTTGAAGTAGTCTGCGCTTGAAAGTTTTACAAAAACATCATTTTTTAATTTTTCTAACATGGTTATTTCTTCTTTGTGGTTTTAGTAGATTTTTTAGAGGTTGTTTTTTTAGAAACCGCTTTTTTAACGGTTTTCTTAGTCGCTTTGGCAACCGTTTTTTTAGGGGTGGCTTTACGGGTCGTTTTAGCGGTAGATTTTTTCTTCGCGCTCGTTTTTTGGGCCGGTTCAGTAAAATTAACCGTCTCGCCGAAACTAAAAATTTTGTCCAGGGCGTAGAAATCGCGCGCTTCTTGTGTCATAATATGTACTAAAAAACTGCCATAATCGCTTACGCGCCATTGTAAACTATCGGCCCCATCCCGGTTGGTTTTATAGTAGCCGAGTTCTTTTAATTTTTTGCTAATTTCTTCTTCCACGGCTTCTAAATGAGGTTTAGAAGTGGCGGTCATAATTAGGATATAATCACAAAGTGACGACAGACCTTTTAGGTCTATGACGCTAATATTTTCGGCTTTCTTTTCATCCGCAATACGGGCGGCTAAGCATACTAATTGTTTTGTATTCATATAATTCCTCTATATTATCACTTATTATCCTAGCATTTTTGAGAGAGAACCTAAAGAGGCATTTTGAAGTCTTTGCCTAGTACAATGCGTGTATCGCAAATAGCGGTGGTAGAGGTTTCTGAGCGAATTTCTCCCCGGATACCTAACGCCTGGCTGGTTTGCGAAACTTGCACCTGTTTGCCGCTATAGTCTACAATAAAAGATTTTTCTTGCACCGATGGATAGTTATCATACTGCAATACATCAATGCGCAGCAGTCCCTTGGTATTTTGTTCACGTAAATACTGGGTAACGCTAAGTGCCAAGCCTTTTTTGCCGGAAGCATTTAGTACTTCTACTACCAGCGGTTTGGCATCGGCGTCCGTGTTGGGCAAGATGACTTCCGGTTTGGCATCTGCTTGCACTTTTTCATCTTGGGCTTTGAGTGTGTGCTTTTTCTTTTTGGGGGTTACCGGGTACTCGATGGCAAAATCGGTGCGGGAAAGTTGTATAAGTTCTTTAGATAGTAGTAAAAATTCACTAGGGCGCAAGTTGGTTCGTTTTTGTACCAACGCATTTACATAGGCCCTTACATACTCCCACACCCTCTTAGGGGTAAAACGCCACTGTTCCAAGTTATCCCCCAGTTGATTCCAAAACGTTTGCTGGTCTTGCGTTTTGGGGGTAAAAAAGGTATTCACAGGTTCCTTAAAACAGTTCTTGTATTCTTTTTGCGAACAAGATTTGGAAGTTACCGTGACACGTGCTTTGTGGGTGGTGGGAGTGTAGGAAAATAGCATAGCCGGTTTGGTAAAAATGGCCACGCGGATAGGCCCGTCAGTATGAGCGGCAAGATGTTGAATCAGGGGGGAGGTGTAATGAGACCAAAAACTACCTGCCAATAAAGCCAACATTATCAGTAACAGGATGCGGCCGATTACTTTTCGTGTTTTATAAGATGGTTCCATAAGTCAATCCCTAAAGGGCAGAGCCATTTTTGCGAGTCAATCGTAGCGGTCTTTAGAGGAAATATCTGCCACAAATAGCACTTTAGAGAGCGTGCTCATGTGTAAACTGCCTAAGGTATGTTCCGCAATTGCATCTAAAATTTCTTTATCATGCACGTCAAACAAGTGCTTAGCCAACCAACGGGAAGCATAACTGTGCAGCAGTTGCGGTTCCATTTTACAAATATCTTCAAAGAAGGGAACCTTGATTTTATGTTCTTTACAAAAATTGATTAGGTCTTGTCCGTCCATGCCTTTGGCGGCATCATGTAAGATTCCGGCTTTGACAGCCGCTTCTACATTGATTTCGTAAATGTCACTAAAAGCGGCGGCCATTTCTGCTACGTTCTTGGAGTGCAAATAACGTTTGGGTTTTAAGTGACTTTTTAACCAATCATGCACCGCCAGGCCATAGAGTTTGTTTTTGCGAATCGTGGGAGCAATGGACGAAGGAACTGTATCCGGGATGTCCCCGCACGATAAAATGTGGGCACGCACACGGCTGGAAGATAATTTTGGGAAAAACCCCGGCAAGAAAATGTGGGGGAACGTGGCCGGATTTTCGTCATATCCTTTGCGTTTGCCGGCTACCACTACCGCATTTTCAAAAATATAAGAAGGGTTTTTCCAGTTGTGTAAATCGTTTAGACAATCCGTTCCTACCAGTAGGAAAATTTCCGGGTTTTTGTAGCGTTTTTTAAGGTATTGGACCAGTTGGTAGGTATAGGTTTTGCCGCCTTGTTTTAGTTCGTAATCATCAAAAATAATATTTTTTCCGGCCCCTTTGAAGGCTTGCTTAAGCATGGTCATGCGCAAGCGGAACGGCGTGGGCGATTTGGCCTTGAACGGAGAGTGATAGGCCGGTACAATGTGTGCCACGTCAGGAGCAACCACCTTCATGGCGCGGCGAAATAGAGCAACATGTCCTTTATGGACG
>ONQH01000057.1 GCA_900319885.1 Candidatus Avelusimicrobium ruminicola | reverse complement strand
GACTTCACGCGTAATCTGCATATATTCTAGAAGCTTGTTGTACTTGCGCACCAATTATGCCACAATATAAGTATGAAAATAGGAATTATTTGTGCGCTTGAAAAAGAACAAAAGCAACTTTTGACCCGGCTACCGGGTGCCCAACAACGGAAGTTCGGTCCGTTTGTTTTTTACCGCTTTTGCCAAAACGGTAACGAGCTGATTGTTACACAGAGCGGAATTGCCAAAGTCAATGCGGCTGCGTGTGCGGTAGAATTAATTAACCGCTTTGCCCCGGATGCGATTATCAATTCGGGAGTGGCCGGAGGATTGAACCCGCAATTAAATTCGTTAGACGTGGTAGCCGGCAGCCAGTACGTTCATCATGACGTATTTTGCGGCCCGGAAAACGAGTGGGGCCAAGTGCAAGGACTTCCTTCCTTTTTTCAGGGAGATAAAAATCTGCTTGCCACCGTGGAAGCGTTGCAACAAGAAGGGCGTTTTTCTCGCCCGGTACACGTGGGGTTGATTTGTACCGGCGAGCAGTTTATTACCGACCCGCAAGCGTTGCAATCTATTGTGCAGCGGTTCCCTCATGCGTTGGCGTGCGATATGGAATCGGCATCATTTGCGCAGGTATGCTATATGTATCAGGTGCCGTTTTTGAGTTTCCGTATAATTAGCGACGTGGTTGGTAAAGAAACCAATAATGCACAACAGTACGAAAATTTTTGGGAGAACGTGGCCCATGCCGCCTTTGAAAACACGTGGACGTTTGTGATGGCGGTATTGTCCGGTAAATAGGACAAATGCAATCGTTTACTTAACATGAAAGAGCCCCGCACACGCGGGGCTTTCTATTTCCCTATTCCCCCAAGTCTAGGTAAATTTAGTGAGTAAATTTATACAATGTAACCGATGGATTATATATATCATTATCAATCGTTTTTGGGCGGTATTACCATGGCAAGCGACGGAACCCATTTAATCGGCCTGTGGTTTGATGGGCAAAAATACTTTGCTGACTCTTTGCGTGGGCCTGTACAGGAACAATCATTACCTGTTTTTAAGGATACTTGCCGTTGGCTGGATACTTATTTTAGCGGTAAAAATCCAGGTTTTACACCACCTATTGCCATGCGCACTACTCCATTTCGTAAACAAGTATGGGAAATTATGTTGCAAATCCCCTATGGACGCACGTTGACCTACGGAGAAATTGCAGATAAGATTGCCTCCAAAAGAGGAATTAAGAAGATGTCCGCGCAAGCAGTTGGCGGAGCGGTGGGGCATAACTCTATTTCGCTCATTATTCCCTGTCACCGCGTTATAGGTTCCGATGGTAATTTAACAGGATATGCAGGGGGTATAAAAACAAAAATTAAATTACTTAACCTTGAAGGCATTCAGCTGAAAGGGTAAGGTACTCCAACATCTTGTTGATACAACGATGAGTCGGTCTTTATTCAATCCCATATTTCTTATACAAAAACTACTGAAAATGCTTAAATTTTAAGGATTCTTATATTTACGAGGTTGGTTATTTGGGCAGAAAAAGGCCCCGCAAAACGCGGGGCTTGGAATTGTAAATTTAAACTAACAAGAAGTGTTAAAAATTAAACTCTACACTTCCGTGTACTCAATAACAAGGGTATTATCTTTATTGCTACTAGCTCTAAACAATTGAAGGAGTGTTTCGTTGAAGGAACATTTACTACTCGCAACCTTGCCGCGAACGATTAGAAATTACAGGTAAAGCCTTTGTTATGTGTCGCATGGGGCAAGATTGCTAAATTATTTTTACCTACCCATTTCTTAGACAGTTCCAGCGGAATGACTTTATCTCTAGCTCCAGCAAAATGTTGTTGCTCTACGGAAGGAAGTGTTTGTAAGTCTAAGGATAAGTAGAGCGGCGTATCTCCCCAGTATTGTGTCCAATCGGTATGATTTAATAAGCCGGCAATCGTAATCCACTTTTGTATTTTTAATTCGGGATGCCTGGTGATGAGGAGACCAGACAAAAGCGCTCCCCCCGAATATCCAATTAAAACAATTTCTCTGTCCTGCGAAATTTGTTTAATAGCCAAGGCGGTATCTTCTACAATTTGCTCGGAAAAGCGGCCCACAGTCCAATCCTCCACCTTGCAGTGAGGATCTTGGACGAATTGACAGGGTCTAGCCAAATAAACCACATTGGCGTGGGGATCGCTAAATGCCATGTTGCGTAAAAATTTATTTTTAGGAGTCGGATTTTGAGTGGGTAACCCTCTGTAATCAAAGGCCTTGCCATCTCCTTCCAGGTAAATGCGGATGGAGGAGGACGAATCGGTTATTTTTTGCCAAGAGGCCAAAAGGTATTGAGTGGTTTGCATCGGTTTGTATGCAAATTCACGGGGCACAGGCACCGTAGCGCAAGAAGTTAGCAAAAATAATCCTAGCAAGAATAATTTTTTCATACCTGTTATTCTACAAAAAAGGCCCCTACTTGGTTAGTAAGGGCCTTTTGATACGAAGTTTGCTTAAAAGTGATAGCGTAGGTTGATGTATCCGTTCCAACCTTCGCGTCCGCCATCTCTGCGATAGAGGGCAATTTCAAACGCGTAATCATTGAAATGAGCGGTTGTTCCCAAACCATACTCTACGAATCTGGCCATGTTGAGCGTAGGAATCGCCATGCCTTCAACTCGGGAGTTCCCACCGTCTTTGTGACTGAAGGAATAGCGCACATCTCCAAAGAGTTCCCAGCGTTGGCTTAAGCGATAATCCCCACGCAGGTTTGGCACAAATTCAAACACTTGCAAGTCATCAGATTTTACACGGATATGGGCAGGATTGGTGTAACCATCCCCGTGAACATACGTGTAGGAAGTGAGAAAACTGGGCATCAGCATCAGCGAAGGGGAAACTTCTATTTGATAGCCGATATCTGCGGCAATACCGCCCCAAGGATTGTTCGTACGGTGTTTGCCATACATATCGTGCGTTTTCGGATGCATGTATCCGCCAGTCATATTAAGGGCTACAATAAAGTTTTCATATTTGGTGGCAATGTTGGCACCCAAATACTCTCCGGGTTGATCTACGCGGATATCATCATAGCGGATGTTTCCGTTCAGATAACCGGCATAAACGTTGAGTTTGGAGGCGTCAGATTCAAAGAAATTGATGTCTTGGCTTAATCCTAAAAAGAACATGGCCATTCTGGTTTTGACGTCAGAAAAATGTCTGTAATCCGTTCTATCATTGTAGCCAGATGCTTTGAGCCAGACATTTCTTCCTTCTCCAAAATCTCCGGCTGCTTTGCCCTGTTGTTTGAAGTCATTATGTTCAAATAAAGAGAAATCGCGAAACACTAAACTATTGATATAATCCTGGACGTTTGAAACGGTGTTTACCGCAATGGTCGGCTCAAAGACGGTCGGATTATAATTCCCCGGGTCGTCGGGGTCCGGATTATCGTTAAAGCGGGTAAATGTTAAGGAGCCATCCCCATTATTGGCTACAGTATATTTGTAGATGGGAGAGACGGCCTGCAAATCATCTTTCACCTCTACGTAGTCGGCCAAATTGCTGTCTGTAAATTGAACCACGGTACTATCTCCCGTCGTATCGGATAATACATTGACACCGGATAAAACGATTTTCTCAGTGCCTGTCACGGTGTCAACATGGATGGTGTCCATCGTAGAGGTAGCTAAATCTGCATCAGCTTGGATGTTGAGATTAGAAGAAAGATCTAATTGTTTCAAATTGACAGAGCCGATGACGTTATTGATAGTGTAAAGGGTGGACTCTGCCATTACATGTAAGTTGTTGCCATCAATAAAACCGTCCGGGTTATCTACACCGGCATTGATGGTCGGATTTTGCCCGATAGCCAGCACGCCGTTGTACAAGTTGATATTAAAATTATAGGTATCATCTCCCACTCGGTTATTGAATTGAATTTGGCTGCTTGCATCTGAGACCATTTCGGTCGTTATGCCTGTATCGGGGGAATAAGTCAAACCTGGTTTGTTGATATCAATGGATGCTACGGTATCATCCGTGTAGGAAGCAATGCTACCGTTAAAAATAATTTTTTTACCGCTAGCCGCATTCAAGAATAAAGTAGCATCATTTCCGCCCGCGTCAAAATAAATATCACTACCCGCATTATAACTGGCTGTTTCGTTAGTGGCTGTGTTTCCGTCAAAAACAACATCTTTATTAACGGCAAAAATGTTCAAATCAATATTTCCACTGTAAATGCCGGCCCCTTCCTTAGCGGTATTGTTTGTGAAAGAAGAATCCACCACGGAGAGGGGAATACCGTCGCGAAACTTGAGGGCATGAATGGCTCCGCCATATGCGGCCTGATTGCCTCTAAACGAAGTGTTTATGATGTTCATCCCGTCATTTAGACCGTTCAAAGATAAAGCACCCCCAAGTTGGGTAGCCGTATTGTTAACAAATTCGGAATTGATGAGATAATTAACATAGTTGGCGCTAACGGCTGCCATACCATACCAAATAGCGCCTCCATCATATCCGATTGCTTGGTTATTGGCAAATACGGAATTGGAAATATAGGTTTGTACGCTGGTATCCAAGGCGCCGCCTTCCCCAGCGGTATTATTGACAAAAAGGGAAGAATCTATGGTAAGTAGTTGTGAGTTATTAGTGAGTGTCTGTATCACTCCGCCGCCATACCAGTTTGAGGCTGCATGGTTATCATAAAAAGTGGAATTGGTAATAGTTAGCAAAGCATTTGAAGCAAAAAATACCCCGGCATCTTCGTCAGACACATTGTTGGAAAAAACGGAGTTGTCTATATTTACAGTGCCCAGAAGTTTATTTTGAGCGGGTGCCTGGCCCCATTCTGTTTTGTGAAATCCGTTAAAGGAATTTGTAATTTTTTTATACACGGTATCACCGGCGGCATTTTGATAGGAAAAGGTATTATCCGTGCTGGATCCGTCCTGTATGTCTCCTATGTTTTTGAGTGTGACCGTGGAAGTGTTTGAACCGATATTTAGGTAGGTTCCCTGTACGCCCGTTAAGGAGTGATGGGCTCCGTCTACCACAGTTCCATCTGGCAACGTAACAGAGGGGGTGGCGGACTCAACCACAATGTCTTGCGCAAAGGTCAAATCACCACCGGCAGCCAAATCCGAGAAGGAATTGACGTCCGCTGCAAAAGCGGATACATTCATAATTAGCAAAGCAGAGGAGAGTAAAAAAGTAAGTAATATTGTTTTCTTCATAAAATACAATACCTCCAAAAATTCACAGAGGGACATGGATTGTGTGGATTGTTACACGAGGTTGCACAGTATTTTGATGCCGGACCTTGAATACTGAAGCATATTCATATCCCGTCTTTACATTATTATACCATATTATACCATAATCAATACGTTCCAATTCAAAGGATATTTGGCTAATGTGAAATTCAAGGACAAGAATACGCATAATATTAATGTACTAATCAATAGGCATATCAAAATCCCCCCCAACAGGAATCGAACTCTCGACGGAGAGGTGTCCAAAATACTGTCCATAATTCTTATACAAAAAGTACTGAAAATTTAAGCATTTTTTATATGATTTGGACAGGCCTCGACGGAAGTTCGATGCGCAAACGGGGAATTGTAGGCAGAAAATTAGTGTCCAAACGTGGACACTTTTGGTCGTAATTTATATACTATTTTCAGTTATTTGGTGGATCGTTGGGGTGGCAAAGGTGGTAATTCTTTACCGACATCTTCTACGATTGACAGTTCTTCATAATCGTCCTCTTCTACGAAGCACCGCCCAAGATAAGCATGCCCTCCATCAATAGCGACACGTTCACATTTGCACTGTTTGAAGTCATGCCGAAAGTGGGATGTAATGACATCTCCACAGAATTTACATCTGATTCGATTTAATTTTATTCCTTTCATGTGAACAGTATGCCATACTGTTGGTCTAGAAGTGTAGTCTTATTTCGTAAATTGCTATAATTAAATATATGAAGACCTTGTTTATTTTAGCCGGAGCCAATGGTAGTGGCAAAAGCACGATTGCTAAGGAACTATTGCCGGAAGAAAATATCGTTTATGTAAATGCAGACGATATTGCTAAGGAACTTTGCCCCGAAAACATGCAATCGGCCCGTATCCAGGCAGGAAAAGAAGTTCACGCACGTATTGATAAATTACTAGCCGAAGGGAAGTCTTTTGCATTGGAAAGTACACTATCCGGCATGGTCCATGTAAAAACGATCGAAAAGGCCCAAAAGGCAGGATATGATGTGGTTATTATTTATGTCTTTGTAGATAAGCCGGAAGATTGTATCGGGCGTATTCAAATGCGTGTTCAAAATGGTGGGCATCCCGTTCCGGATGAAGATGTGATTCGGCGTTTTGAGAGAAGCAAACATAATTTTTGGTATAAATATAAAGATTTGGTTAATTTTTGGGTATTGTACTATAATGGTGGTGGACATGTTGTGCCTGTAGCCGACCAAGAAAAAGGCAGAGATATTGAAATTCTGACCGAAAATCTTTATACTG
>ONQH01000137.1:3166-5292 GCA_900319885.1 Candidatus Avelusimicrobium ruminicola | reverse complement strand
AGCAAGAAGAAGGTTTTGTTGATGGTCCCTTGTAACGTCATGGCTTGGGCGGTATCTTCCCCGCGAACCAAGTGCATCGGTTCTTGAGTTAATTCATCTTGCGGGGCTTGAAAGCCGCGTTGATGTTCCGCCTTGGCGCGCCTAAAGGCATTTTCGTTAAACATAGGATTTTGTGCCATAATTTATTCTCCTAAATATAAGATGAAAATATTATATAAAATTTCGTCTAAAACAAAACCGGCCTTTCTAAAAGGCCGGTTTACTGCGTTTGAGGGAGACTATTTGAAATAAGGCG
Source organism: Candidatus Avelusimicrobium ruminicola (assembly GCA_900319885.1). Classification (GTDB taxonomy): domain Bacteria; phylum Elusimicrobiota; class Elusimicrobia; order Elusimicrobiales; family Elusimicrobiaceae; genus Avelusimicrobium; species Avelusimicrobium ruminicola. Next base: position 4,997 of record ONQH01000137.1, on the reverse strand, counting down.
TATTGGTTTGGTTGAAGAATAAGCGTCCTTTGATACGCGCCCAATCCCCCGGACGTTGTTTTTGAATGGTATCGCGGATGAAATGCAAATCTTGTTGCGATAAAGTGTACCAGCGTGGCGAAGTTCCCCCGCTTGAACTATTGGTTACGTCATCAAGTCTCATTTGCAGGGCATAGTGAACGTAGCCGTTGTTGTAAGCGGATAAAAATTCGTTGCGGGCCGGGTTAATTAAAAACAGCGGGTCGGTAGCTGTTCCGGACAAGTCACTCCACCCTTCATCTAATTCAAAGGTTCTGCCTTTAATTGACCCGCTCTTTAAGGTGCGTGTCGGTGTGCTATTAGTGCCTCCCCGAGCCGTGTTGATTTTAATGGTATGATTGGCGCTTAACGTAAATAAATTTTCCGGAGAGGATGTGGCTAGGATGTTTACGTACGGGCCAAAAAACGCGGGCGTATGGCTCCAAATCAGCATAATATTTCCATTTTCGGCATGATGCGACGCATCCAGGCCCGTAAATACACGCTTAACGGGATTCTTTTTGAAGGAAGAAACAAGCCCGGTGACTTTTCGTCCGTAGCGTTTCATATAGGCTTGATCTCCGGATTCAAAAATGGCTCCGTTATCATATCGCATACAGGTACCGGCTACAACGAGCCAGTAACTATCTAAGACATAAGCCTTGCAGCCAATTTGGGCATCATAAGGACCAAAATTTTGATGAGTATGGGTGTCGGTGAAGGATTCCTGAATATCTAAGTCTACCCGTTGATTTTGATCAATTACTCCACTATTTCCTGCCTGGGCCGTCAATCCCCCCAAACAACAAGTAAGCATAAACAGCCACATTGATAATCTTCGCATACGTCCCCCTTTCGCTTTAGATACTTATAGTCTATGTTTTTTGTTCAATATTTCAAGGGTCCAAAAGGCCTAAATTTTAGGAAAAAAGGACCTAGTTCGGTTTGAGCGGTTAGATAAAAAAACCCCGGACCTAAGCCCGAGGTTTTGCAATAGAATCAATGGCGGATATTACATCATACCGCCCATGCCCCCCATACCGGGCATACCGGCAGGAGCGTGGCTGTGTTCTTTTTCCGGAGCATCTGCTACTAACGTTTCGGTTAATAGTACTGTACCGGTGATAGAGGCCGCGTTTTCCAGTGCGGTGCGGACCACCTTCGCGGGATCAACTACACCGGCTTTTAAGAGGTCGCAGTATTCATCGCGGTCAGCATCATAACCATCCGCTGCCCCTTTCATATTGAGCACTTTGTCTACTACTACGGCACCGTCTAATCCGGCGTTTACCGCAATTTGTTTTAAGGGAGCCGTTAAGGCCTTGCGAACAATGTTAATACCCGTGCGGATATCTTCATTTTCTTCTTTAATGTTATCTAATGCCTTTTGGCAGCGCGCTAAAGCTACCCCGCCGCCAGGTACAATCCCTTCTTCCACGCCGGCTTTGGTAGCATTTTTAGCATCTTCTACTTTGGCTTTTTTGGCTTTCAGTTCGGTTTCGGTGGCTGCCCCTACGCTAATTACGGCTACCCCACCGGCTAATTTGGCTAGACGTTCTTGTAATTTTTCTTTGTCATAGTCGCTGGTGGAATTTTCAATTTGTTTGCGGATTTGCGCGGTGCGGGCATCAATGGCTGCCTTTTCTCCTTTGCCGGAAACGATGGTAGTATTTTCTTTGTCAATTACTACGCGGGCGCATTGGCCGAGCATAGGCAGTTCGGCTTTGTCCAGTTTCATGCCGCGTTCTTCGCTAATGACATTTCCACCGGTCAAAATGGCCAAATCTTCCAACATTTCTTTATCTTCTGGATC
>ONQH01000137.1:0-3119 GCA_900319885.1 Candidatus Avelusimicrobium ruminicola | reverse complement strand
CGGTCGCCAAAGCCGGGGGCTTTTACGGCGCAACCTTTTAGGGTGCCGCGCAATTTGTTGACAACCAATGTAGCCAAGGCTTCCCCGTCTACATCTTCCGCCACGATTAAGAATTGTTTGCCGCTTTGTACAATTTTTTCAAGCACCGGCAACAAGTCGTTCATAGAGGAAATTTTCTTGTCGGTAATAATGATATACGGGTTTTCAAGCACACATTCCATCCGTTCGGGATCGGTCACAAAATAAGGTGAAATATACCCGCGGTCAAATTGCATCCCTTCTACAATATCCAATTGGGTAGTAGCGGTTTTGCCTTCTTCTACGGTAATGACGCCTTCGGCCCCTACTTTTTCAATCGCTTCGGCAATCATATTACCAATTTCGCGGTCGTTAGAAGAAATGGTAGCAATTTGTGCTTTTTCTTCTTTGGTTTTGACCGGTTTATGCATTTTTTCCAAAGCCGCTTTCGTGGTTTCAACGGCTTTTTCAATGCCTTTTTTGACTAAGGTGGGGTTGGCACCGGCGGTGATGTTTTTAATTCCTTCGGTCAGCATGGCGTTAGCCAGTACCGTAGCGGTAGTGGTACCGTCACCGGCTACATCGTTCGTTTTAGAGGCTACTTCCCGGATAAGTTGCGCCCCCATATTTTCAAATTTATCTTCCAGTTCAATATCTTTGGCAATAGTTACTCCGTCGTCAATAATCAATGGAGAACCGAATTTCTTTTCTAAAACAACACTGCGCCCCTTGGGCCCTAATGTTACTTTTACTGCATTTGCTACTTTTTCAATACCCGATTTCATTTTGGCACGGGCTTCATCGCCATAAATAATTTGTTTTGCCATAATATTTTACTCCTTATAAATCGCTTACCCTAAAATACCTAAAATTTCATCTTGGTGCAAAATTAAAAAGGTTTCATCATCCAGTTTTACTTCTGTACCAGAATATTTACCGTATAATACGCGGTCGCCTTTTTTAATATCCATGGGGGCTCGTTCGCCTTTATCGGTTAGTTTACCCGCCCCTACGGCTAATACTTCGCCTTCCATGGGTTTTTCTTTTGCGGTATCCGGGATGATAATTCCTCCCTTCATAGTTTCCCGTTCAATCGGTTTTACAAACACGCGGTCGCCCAACGGTTTGAATTTAATTTCTGCCATATAGAATCCCTCCTAAAATAGTTAGTTTTATTGCGGTGTAATTTAGCACTCGCTTTGTTATAATGCTAGTTTAGCATATATAAAACAAAATTGTCAAGCGATTTGTTAGAGTGCTAATTAAGAGAAAGTTTTTTGACGAGTTTTTCGGCAATAAAACTTATTTTTTAAACAAGGCTTTTATGCGCTGTGTTAAGGTGAGTTTTTGTTTGGGGAGAATCTTAATCAACACGCAAGAAATGTTATCTTGGCCATCTCCCTCATTGGATTTATGCACCAGTTGTTTGCATAGTTTTACTAAAGGCAAGTTTTTGCCCGCCCGCAATAAACTGGCAATTTGATCCTCATTAAGACCCTTGTATAATCCGTCAGAGCATAGTAGCAAAATATCCCCTATATGAACCGGGAATCTTAATAAATCAAATTCAATATTTTTCTTAATACCCATGGCCCGGGTTAAGATGTTTTGAATTTTAGAGTGATCCGCCTCGGCTTTGGTTAATAAGCCTCTACGGATGTGTTCCATGGCCAATGAATGATCGGTAGTGATTTGAATAATCTTATTATTACGTAGCAAATATAGGCGGGAATCCCCTACATGTACGGCGGTGGCACAATCGTTATCCAACAGCACCCCGGTGAGGGTGGTCCCCATCATGCGGTAATTATCGGCGGACTGTGCGGTAGAATAAATAGCGGCGTTGGCCAAGTTGGCTGCTAACAAAATCTTGCGTTCTACCGGGGATAATTTAGGTAAAAAGGAGGTAGGAATTTGTAGTTTTCCCGTATTTATTTTGCGTACCGTTTCTGCTAGTACGGATACGGCAATACTGCTGGCTATTTCCCCGGCACTATGTCCCCCCATGCCGTCAGCCACAATACCAATGCCCAAATCAGAAGAGATTAAGACATTGTCTTCATTTTTTTCTCTAATCTTTCCAATATCGGTAACAGCGGCAAATTCTATATCAAAGTGAGCCATATAATTTATTCCTCACCTAATAATAAAGTTCCTATGCAAAAACTAATGCTTAATATCATGAGCATTAGCATCATAAACGAATAGGCGTTATTGCTTTGGGCGTCCCGGTTGAAATTATCAATGGGAAGAGTAAGCGCATAAGACCATATTTCGCTATTCATTTTGCTTTCTCCCCCGTTATAATAATTTTTTAACAAACGGATAAACAAGGGTGAGTTTTCTTCCGTGAATTGTTCGGGAGCCACTAACTGTAAGTGACGTGTAAAGAATGCACGAGAATCTTCATCATCCATAGAGGATATATCGGTTACTTTGTTAAGTTGAGCAAATACCTCGCGCTTGGAAGAAATGTTAAGTTCTTTTTCAATTTCCGTGTTGGAGTTGGTATTATTTAATGTTTTGGCATGAATCGTGCTGGCTACAGCTTCTGTCGTATGACGTACCGTTTGGGCTGCACCGGATACCATATATATCCACATTAAACCGCTACCTAATAGTAAAAAGACAACGGGTAATATAACGGCTGTTTTCTCGTTTCGGTTTGCCAAATAATACACAGCAATAATGGCACTGAAAATAGAGAGATAAAAGAACGCCTTAAAAGTAATGATATAGTCAGCGGGCGGAATGGACAAATGTGCCGCTAAATAGCACAGCGTCATTACAAGCGCTACCAAGGCACTGGCTAAAAAGCCTTGCAGGATGCTTCGGTTGTAGGTAAAACATAAAGACACTGCCCATAGCATGGCAATACATAAATAACACAAATAATACTCAGGCGTGAAAATAAAGTCCTTAATGTAGTGCATATCTAAGAAGGGCGTACTAGGCGTAAATAAGCCTGCCATATAGGCTACCAGGGCTAAAATGAATAGGGTCATGGTAGAACGTGCAAACGCTTTCACGGCCGCAGAGGCAAAAATCAATATAAGTAGCACGGCGGAAATCCCCATAAATAGGAATTGGTTGGGGGCATA
>ONQH01000056.1 GCA_900319885.1 Candidatus Avelusimicrobium ruminicola | reverse complement strand
TAAACATCCCAAGATCGGCCATAATGCGTGCTTAATGCGCGCGTTACATGCTACGCAGATTAAACCGTTTGCCACGTATCATGATGTTACGATTGGCTACGAAGGCAGATTGCCCGGCGTATCGCTTGAAAAAGTAACGAAAACATTGGAGCAATTTTGCCATACCCACGCGCAAGTAGTGCCCTTTGGCCCGCAAAAAATTAAACGGGTGGGGGTAGTCAGCGGCGGCGCGTATAGCATGTTGCCGCAGGCCATAGACCGGCAGTTGGACTTATATGTTACCGGGATTTTAGACGAGCCGGCCTATGAGTGGTGCCGCGAAGGAAAAATAAACTGTATTGCACTGGGGCATTACCACTCGGAAAAATGCGGCATTGAAGCACTGATGAAAATGACCGCTCAAAAATTTGCGGTAAAAACACAATTTATAGATATCACAAACCCATTGTAAGAAGGAGAACAAAATGGAAAAAGCCTTATTCAAAAAAATAGATACCTACAAACAAACGGTAATAGATTTGCAAACTCATATGATTGCCTGCCCGGCGGTTTCTCCGTATGAAGGGGGCGAAGGTGAACACGCTAAGGCCGAATACTTGTTAAGTGTGCTAAAGGCTATGAAATTTGACGAAGTGCAACTGATTAAAGTCAAAGACCCTAAAGGCAAAGGCGGCTACCGCCCCAACTTAGTAGCCAAATACTACGGCCAAAATAAGAAAAAAGAAAAAGCCTTATTCAAAAAAATAGATACCTACAAGAAAAAAACCTTGTGGGTCATGGCCCACATGGACGTGGTACCCCCCGGCGATTTGAGCCTGTGGAAAACCGATCCCTTTAAGGCAGTTGTCAAAGGCGATAAGATTTACGGACGCGGTTCCGAAGATAACCAACAGGGTTTAGTATCCGGCTTGTTAACCGTCAAAGCCATGATGGATTTGGGCATCCGCCCTCCGTGCAACTATGCGCTTTTGTTAAATGCGGATGAAGAAATCGGCAGTCAATACGGTATTGTGGAAGTGCTCAAAAAGCACGGTAAATTGTTTGGCAAAGAGGATGCTTTTCTGGTACCGGATGGCGGAAACCCGCAAGGAACCATGGTGGAAGTGGCCGAAAAAAATATGTTGTGGATTAAATTTACCGTCAAGGGTAAACAAACGCACGGTTCTACGCCGCATAGCGGGATTAACGCCCAACGCGTGGGCGCGCACCTGCTCTTAAAATTGTGTGACCTGACCAAAGTGTTTAATAAAAAAGATCCGCTTTTTGCGCCGGAATCCGGCAGTACGTTTGAGCCTACCAAAAAAGATGCCAACGTGCCCAATGTAAATACCATCCCGGGTACGGATGTTTTCTATTTTGATTGCCGCATTTTGCCTTGCTATAAAAACGAAGACGTATTAAAAGAAATACAAAAAATTGTCAAATCTGTTGAAAAACAATTCAAAGTGAAGGTAGCGGTAGAGTTGTTACAAAGACATGCCTCGTTGCCTACGGACAAGAAAGCGGAAATTGTCAAATTGACAACTGCGGCCGCCAAAGCGGTGTATAAGAATAACCCGCGCCCCATGGGGGTAGGTGGCGGAACCGTAGGGGCGTACTTGCGTAATGCGGGTTATCCCACGGTGGTATTTTCTAAATTAGATGATTTAGCGCACCAACCTAATGAATATAGTAGTATTAAAAATACGTTAGGGGATGCCAAAGTGTTTGCACATATTGCTATGCACTTCAAATAGAGGGGACTATGAAAAAAGGTTTTACCATCACAGAAATTGCTGTAGTTATAGTGGTGCTGGCCCTTTTAACGGGGTTTACAGTGCCTAAGTTTATCACGCTGCTGCACAAAGCAGAAGAAGGCAGTGCCAAGCATAAACTGGTGCAAGTACGCAGTGCCATTGCCGCGTATTATGGCGAACATCAAGGGGTCTATCCTACGGATGATTTGTCCAGTTTGGTACCGCAATACATAGAAAAACTTCCCTCTGTGAAGGTTCCCGGTTATGCGCCCTCTGCCCATGTGTCTACGGGCACGTATGACGAAGCCTTCACCAAAACGGGCGGCTGGGCCTATGTAAACAATCCGGAAGATCCCCGCTTTGGAGACTTCTTTGTCAACGTGGACGACTTGGATAGTTACGGCAAACATTGGGCCTCACTATAAATATGCAGACGCTGATTCTTGTTTTTTCGGGAATTTTCGGCCTGATTTTGGGCAGTTTTTTTAACGTTTGCATTTACCGCATCCCGCAAGGTAAATCAATTGTATGGCCGGGGTCGTTTTGCCCTAAATGCAATACGCCTATTAAATGGTACGACAATATCCCCGTACTAAGTTATTTGTTTTTGCTGGGCAAATGTCGCAAGTGCAAGGCACCTATTTCGCTACAATATCCGCTGGTGGAACTGCTAACGGGGTTGCTTACGGTGCTGTTTGTATGGCACTACGGGCTTACGTTGTGGACGTTGGTGCTACTGACTGCCATTTACTTCCTAATTATTTTGTCTGTGATTGATTTGGAACTTATGATCATCCCGGACCGTTTCTCGCTGGGGCTAATTGTATTGGGTATTGCGTTTGCGTGGTGTAACCCTAATTTCACCGGCGTATGGTGGCAGAAAGAACTGGCTTCTTTGTTGGGGGCCGGTGTGGGCCTTTTTGGGGTACTGGCTATTGCGCTTATCGGCACGTGGATTTTCAAGAAGGAGGCCATGGGTGGCGGGGACGTCAAACTAATGGCCGGTATTGGGGCATTTATTGGTTGGAAAGGCGTAATTACTACGGTGATTATGGGGTCTTTCTTTGGCTTGGTATATGCACTGTACGCTATGATCCGTTACGGGAAAAAAGGGGGAGACGCTATCCCGTTTGGTCCGTTTTTAAGTTTGGGAGCCCTGGTAAATTTTTACTACTTAATTACCCCTATGATGCTAGTGATTGAGTGGTAGCAAACAATTATTAAAACTCCCCGAGTAAATGCCCGGGGAGTTTTTTTGGGAGTATAGGGGGGGGACAAAATAGGTCTTGAATTATATAGAAAAACGCGTATACTTTAAGTGTAGGAAATTGGTTTAATTTTTTTATAAAAAATGGGAGGAGTTATATCTATGAAAAGAGGTTTTACGTTAATTGAACTACTGGTGGTAGTGCTCATTATCGGGATTCTGGCGGCGATTGCGTTGCCGCAATACCAAAAGGCGGTATGGCGTTCGCGCGCATCCGAAGTGAAAGTGTTTGCCCGCAACATGGCGCAGGCACAGGGTATACATCGGTTGCATAACGGGGAATACGCAACGGATTTCTCGCAAATGGACATTAAGTTATAGGGAGAACTACTTATGAAAAAATATCTATTAAGTATTTGTATGTTGGGCCTGTTGCTGGGCCTGGCCATGCCTTCTAATGCAGCGTGTAATTCGTTAGAAGAAGAATGCCTAAACGAAACGGCTCTTGTCAAAGTGAAGGCTGAAGAGGCCAAAGTGAAGAAAGCCGTTGAAGAAGAGGAGGCTTCCGTCAAAGAGGAGGCCGAAGAAAAGATAGCCGTTAAAGAAGAGGAGGCTTCCGTCAAAGAGGAGGCTGAAGAAAAGGACGGAGACAAGAAGAAGTTTGTGGAGGAGATGCCTGCAGGGGGAAATGAGCGTGTAAAGACTCCTATGTGTGAGGAGGCTGGATATGTATGGGATGCTGGGCAAGGTAAATGTGTGCCCGACCCTGCTGTTAGTATCGCACGCTGCAAAGCTGGACAAGTTGAAATAAATGGAAAATGCGTTTATTTGGTTGTAGGCGGTGACATTCTCTGCCGAAAAGGGCAAGTGGCGGTAAACGGGAAATGCGTGGATGCAGGAACCGCCTCGCACAAAATCAGAATTCCGTCTTTGCAGCATTTTGATTTGACGGACTCGGAGGTAGATAAAGACTATATTTTCCTGCAATTTGCTCCCAAAGGCACGCCGCATTTCTACCTGAATGTGCAACTGGAAACGGTGGACGGAAAGGATGAATTGTCCGCCTGGTGTACCGGGGACGAAAGTTTATGTAAAGCGGTAGGAAACGGGGAGGAGTGTGATCCCCGCGTGTTGCCTACCGGCAGCGCGGCCTGGTGTTATTTGAAAGAAAAACAACCATCGGGCCCGATAATTGGCCCAGGAATAGAGAAACCAATATGTGAGAACTGTGAGAGAATAATACAAAGATAATACACTAAACAAAGTTTCACTCAGCAAAAAACTCCCCGGGTTTGGGCCCGGGGAGTTTGTTTTTCATACGGTTTATCTAAAGTTAGAAGTTCCCAACTTTTGCTGTAAGTAGGTTTTGAGCCCACCTTGGTCGCCCGAGTGCGAGAGCGCCATTTCGTAGCTGATTTTCTTTTCCATATACAGTTGGCCCAAGGCTTCGTTCATGGTGCGCATACCAATGCTGGCGTTGGTCTGCATGGTGGATAAGATTTGTTCGGCTTTTCCGTCGCGGATTAAACTACGCACAGCGGAGTTGGCAATTAACACTTCGCACGCCATCGCGCGCCCGCCGTTTAAGGCCGGGATTAACTGCTGGGATAAAATGGCTTCCAACACAAAGGACAACTGCGTGCGGATTTGCGGTTGCTGGTTGGGGGGGAATACGTCAATAATACGGTTGATAGATTGCACCGCGTCGTTGGTGTGCAAGGTAGCAAATACCAAGTGCCCCGTTTCGGCCAGGGTTAAGCAGGCTTCCATGGTTTCGCGGTCGCGCAACTCCCCTACCAGAATAATATCCGGGTCCTGACGCAAAAAGTGCTTTAGGGCCGCGGCAAAGGAGTGTGTATCACACCCTACTTCACGCTGGTTGACGATACTGCGTTTGTGCGGGTGGACGAACTCAATAGGGTCTTCTACCGTCATGATGTGGTTGCTTTCGTTCATGTTGAGGTAGTTAATCATACTAGCCAGTGACGTAGATTTACCGGAACCGGTTGCCCCTGTAACCAGCACCAACCCTTTGTTTAACTTCATGATGTTATAGACCACTTGGGGAAGATTTAGTTCTTCAAAGGTTTGGAACTCGTTAGGAATGGAACGCAAAGCCGCGGCAATACATCCTTTTTCTTTATAGATGTTTACACGCAAACGCCCTAATGATTTAAGACCGAAGGAAAAGTCCAACTCCAGGTCTTCTTCAAAGCGTTGGCGTTGTTCGTCGGTCATAATAGAGTAAATGAGCGTTTGGGCAGATTCTTTGGTGAGTGATTCAAACTGCGTAGCATATAATTTGCCCTGAATACGCAGTACCGGCGGTACGCCTACCGCCAAGTGAATATCGGAAGCGTTCTTGGCTTTCATCAGTGCAAACAAGTCGTCCATCAATATCATAAGTTAATCCCCTTGAGACTAAATTTTTCCTACTAAATCCAGTGAAATATTATTTAACGCACCGGTTAATTTATTCGCGGCTACGTTGGCTTGGAATACATATATGATAGGTTCTTTTCGCGTTTTGGTCAACCGGTATTTTACAATATAGGTATCTTTATAAAGCGGTTCTGCACCCCACGTGGCGGTGTATCCTTGTGCCAGTTGGGTTTGGTAAATACGGTTTAAGTAATCGGCAATCGTACCCCGGTTGCCGGAAAGCGGGTAATTTTGCACAATAGACAAGGCTTTTTGTTCATGCGTTTCGTCCGTGGCCGGGGAAACCGTGGGAGCCGGTACCGGCACGGCGGGAGTAGATTCGTTCAAAATTTCTTGCGGGTAGGTTTGGGCTACCGGGGCGGAGGCAGCAACCGGCGAGGTGGACGTTTGCGTATTTTTTTTGAATTGAAGCACGCATACCAGGGCCACCATAATGGCCAAGGCCGCCAAAAGGATAACGAGTATTTTGCGCTGTGCCTTGTATTGCCGCTTTAAGTGTGAGTTTTGCGTCTCATTTAGAAAATCTTTCATTTCCTTGGTTTGTTTTAGGCGGGCCCGCACACTGTTTACTTCTACTTTTTCGGCCCGTAATAAAGCCGGGTCCGGGATGATGCTAACCGGTTCTTCTTCGGGTTTTGTGGCCGGTTGCGCCGGTTGTGGTGCTGGGGCCGGTTGGGCAAAATCGTCTGAGGAAACTTCTTGCGCGGACACTTGTGGGGCAGACGCACCCGGGGTGGGGGGAAGAGTCGCGGGTTTTACATCACTTTGCACCACAGGTAAAGTGGAAGACGGGAGCGGCGGCAGCGTGGGCGGCTCGTCCTGAGTGAGCGGTTGAGGGCCAAATACTTCCGTAGCGGTGGCTACGTGGTGCGTGGCTTCTTTCGGGTCCGGTGCGGGCGATTCTTCGGCCTTTTCTTCTTCCAGTTGTTTGCGGCGGGTGGAAGAAGTTTTGGCCAGTTGCTTTTCCAAGGCGTGCGCCAAGTCCATGTCCGAATCGTCATTGGGGTCCGGAATCCCTAAAATATTTCCCAAGTCTTCTTCTTTAATATGGTTGAAATAGTCTTCAATGGGGCCGGGTTTGGAAGGCTTTTTGGGTATTTCCAACGCGGGGCCGTCTGTGGGCGCTTCTTCAAACAACAAGGGGGAACGCTCTTTGAGCAAACTATCCAATTCTTCTTCAAAGGTAACGGCGCCGGTTTGGGTATCCAGCGGATTTTTGGCAAATAAAGGTTTTAGGTCGGCAAACGTGAGGGCGGGTTGCCAATGGTCCCCGTCGTCACTAAATGCTTCGGGACAGATTAAACTGGTGGCACTAAAGCCTTTATTTGCTGCCAATTCGCTGGCAGTAAACGGGCCAACCACGTCGTTTCCGTCAAAAAACCAATATTTCATCCCACCCCTTTAATACTATTTGCAGTAGGTTACTGCTTTTTGCAACCGCTTGAGAACGGTTTCTTTGCCCATATATTCCAACATTTTGAATAATGTCGGCCCGTGCGTGCGGCCGGAAACAGCCACGCGTACCGGGTGAAAAATCTGCCCGGCTTTGTAGCCGTTTTCTTTAGCATAAGCCCGTGCGGCGGCTTCCAAGTTGGCATCGGTAAATTCGGTAATGTCGCCGTAGACTTTAATCATCCCTTCTAATACCGCTTTGGCTTCCGGCTTGGCAAATACTTTATCCAGGGCCTCTTGTTCCATCACCGGCTCTTCAAAGAAGAAGCGAATCAGGTCCGGGATTTCCGTAAGAAGTTTGTATTTTTCTTGTTCCAACCCGATAATGCCTTCCAACCGCGCGCGGTCTACGCCGGCGATATTGATATTTGCTTTTTCAATAAACGGTAACGCCAAGTCCGTTAAGCGGGCAATCGGCGTTTGGCGAATATATTCCCCGTTCATCCAGTTTAGTTTTTCGGGGTCCATGACCGCCGGGCTGGGTTGGCAGCCGGAAATATCAAATTTTTCTTCCAATT
>ONQH01000046.1 GCA_900319885.1 Candidatus Avelusimicrobium ruminicola | reverse complement strand
ATATTTTGGCGGGTACGGATACGCAGTGGGACCCACGCCGGGCAGAAACTCCATGACATTTGCGTTTTTAGAAGTATTACCAAAATCACAATTTGCAGCATATTGGCTACCAAAAATCCGTAAAACATACTGATAATGCCTACTTTTTCGCCCAATATTAGCAAAGCGACTAACGGACAAATGGCATTTAACACCCCCAGCCAGGCGGTCTTAAAAAACTTATACATTTCGGCTACCGCCATTAAATAATAGGTGATAATCTGGAGGGCAAACACCCATAATGCCCATACTAAAAGGGCTTTATCGTGTGCGAGTAATCTGCCGCCAAAGCGTGATAAAATTCCCCACATTTGTTCCGGGCAAAGTAGGCTGATACCTACTATTAAAAGGCCCAGTAACACATATATATAGAACCACATGGTGGCAAATTCTTCCCCGGTAGATTTGTCTTGTTGGGTTAAAAACATAGCCTCCGGGATGAGTACCGTTTGGTTGAGCCGCTGTAAAAAGGCGACGCCTACGCCTGTTAAGATAATCAAATAAAAATAAATATCGGTTTGCCGGTTGGCCCCAAAATAAAGCGCCAGCAATAGTGCGTTAGCAAAGGAAATCACCTTCCATACAAACGTGGCTCCTATGGCTAAAACCGTTCCCTTTTTATAAGAAGTAGGCTTAAAAAGAGTTTTCATATTTAGTATTATATTATTTTAGGAGATTTTATGACTGAATTTGAACCTGTTATCGGACTAGAGATCCATGTACAACTGGCTAGCCACACTAAATTATTTTGCGCTTGCCCCAACGGCGTGAGCGAAGACACAAAACCCAATACGGCGGTTTGCCCTATTTGTTTGGGCCACCCCGGCGTGATGCCGGTACTTACTGAAGGCGCGCTGGAACTGGCGGTGCGTGCGGGGCTTGCGATGAATTGCCAAACCAATAAGTATTCGTCTTTTTCGCGCAAACACTATTTCTACCCGGACTTGCCTAAAGGCTACCAAATCACGCAATATGATGAGCCGATTAACGGGGCGGGCTACATTGAAATTACCTATGGCCCCAAAGACAATTTGCAGAAAAAGCGTATTGGTATTCACCATGCCCATTTAGAGGAAGATGCCGCCAAATCTTCGCACGAGGCCGAGTATTCCCTCGTAGATTACAACCGTGCCGGGGACCCCTTGTTGGAAATTGTGTCTATGCCGGATATGCGCTCGCCGGATGAAGCGTATGCGTATTTAACGGAAATTAAACGCCTCATGCGCTGGGTGGGAGCGTCCAACTGCGATATGGAAAAAGGCGAACTGCGCGTAGACGTAAACATTTCTTTGCGCCCCAAAGGGCAAGAACAATTTGGCACCCGCGCGGAAATCAAAAACCTGAACTCGTTTAAGGGGGTGCGTGACGCACTGATTTACGAAATTAACCGCCAGACGGAAATTTTGAATAACGGGGGCAAGGTAAAACAGGAAACCCGTCAATGGGATAAAGTGGAACTGGTTACCAAACCCATGCGCTCTAAAGAGGACGCCTTGGATTACCGCTACTTCCCGGAGCCGGATTTGCCACCGGTCATTTTGCAGGACGATTGGCTCAAACACGTGCAAGAAGAGATGCCGGAACTGCCGGCCAGCAAAGAAGCGCGCTTTATGAAGGCCGGTTTATCGGCTTATGATGCGGGTGTGCTGACCTCGTCGCGTGAGATTTCTACCTATTTTGAAGAAGTGACCAAGAGTGGTAAAGTCTCCTTAAAAACGGCCTCTAACTGGATCCAAACCGACCTCTTGGGTCTCTTGCACGCCGAGAAAAAAGAGATTGAAGACTCTCCCATCCCGGCTGCCAAACTGGCCGAATTGTTGGAACTCACGGAAAGCGGCAAAATCAACCGCAAACAGGCGCGCGAAGTATTTGAAGAAATCTACAAAAACGGCGGAAACCCGGCGAAAATTGTGGAAAAGCGCGGCATGGTGCAAGTGAGCGACGAAGGCCAACTGGAAGAATGGGCCAAAGCCGCTATAGCCGCTAACCCCAAAGCGGTGGCCGATTATCAAAAAGGCAACAAAGCCGCTATCGGCGCACTGGTGGGGGGAGTCATGAAACTCAGTAAAGGCAAAGCCAACCCCCGCGTGATTAGCCAGTTGTTGGGTAAGTTGTTGGGATAAGAAAAACTTAAATCAATTAAAACCGCCCCTTTATCGGGGCGGTTTTGCTATATACAAGTTATTGTTTTGTTTGCACGTAGCACCCTATACTTCCACAAATTGATATACAAGTATTTCCTCCGTGGCATGCAATCTTTGGTGTTAATTCGCCATCTTCAGAATCTAATTGCAAAAAATAAGGGTTATTGGATGAGTCTTTATTAATTATACGGTTGGCATAAAAAAGATTTCCATCGGTTCCATATTGCCAACTCTCAGAATTGAAACATTGCGCATCTATACAAGATTCTGTGGAAGAAAGGATTTCGTTTGAAGGTCCAAATTCTAAGTTATTAAAATCCATGCATATTTCATGATCGTTTTGTAGTAGACAAAATCGATAAGCTCTATAGAGGTTGTTAAGCACTAGAACTGCTTCGGCTACGCGGGCTTTTTCCACCGCTTTTTGGTATTGCGGCAGTGCAATAGCCGCCAAGATACCGATAATTAAAACTACCACTAAGAGTTCAATGAGCGTGAACCCTGTTTTTGTTTTTCTATTCATATCTTCTCCTAAGCGTGAAAGTGCAAAAAAGGCGACATCTTATTGCCTAAGCTATTCCACTAACCCGTGCAATAATCGTCGCCCGTCCACCCCTTACGGGGCAGACGCAAAAGCAGACGATTATTTGCGGAGTGGAATAGGCATTGCGGACACGTCCGCCTAGCTAATGCAGGCTTTCCCTGCACTTCCAACAAATAATCTGTAATACTACCCTCTCATTATAACAAAAATATATTGACGTGTCTTTGACAAAGTTGGTATTATTTATATGTAGAAGTTACACAACATCTATAACGGAGAAATAAATGAAAAACTTACTCAAAGTAGTACTCGTACTTGCTGTGGCCGCTGGTTTGACCGCCTGCCACAAAAACGTAAAAAACGATGCCGCCAATGACGACACCGTGGTAACCGTTTCCGAAACGGTAGTAGCTGAAGAAGATGTGGAAATCCCCGCTCAAGAAGTTGCCTTAGGCGTGGTACACTTCGATTTAGATAAAGCCACCTTGTCCGCCGACAATCGCAAAATTGTAGAAGCCAACGCCCAAGCCATTAAAGCCGCCGCTTCTTCCGTCTCCAACTATCAAGTAGTTGTAGAAGGTAACTGCGATGACCGCGGTACCACTGCTTATAACATCGCTTTAGGCCAAAAACGTGCCGACGAAGTAAAAGCTTATTATGTACGCTTAGGCGTGCCGGCTGACAAAGTAGCCACTGTTTCTTATGGCGAAGAAAAACCGGTTTGCTACGAAGCTACCCAAGCCTGCTGGGCCCAAAACCGCAGAGCCGATACGCTTTTACAAGCCAACTAATTATTTGTAAATACACAAGGAGCCCGACCATCTATGAAAAATATTCTTACACTTATTTTAATAGGGGGTGCGGGCTCTTTGCTTAGTGGCTGCTTCTTAGCCAGCCAACAAGATATGAGCGCTCTGCAAGGGCAACTTAGAGAACTCAACACCACCATTACCCAAATGCAGGCCAATCAAGCCGAACTGGCCAGCAAAATGGATGAACTGAACCAAAATTTGTCTGTTTCTAACGAAAATTTAGCCCAATCCGGCAGTCAGTTTTCCAGCCTGTCTGCCAAACTGGATGATATTACTGCCCTCGTGAAAAACGGGCGTTCGGTTCCCGCTGTGGAAGCGGAAGAAGGAACCGAACCGGTGGCCCAACCGGCTGCCGCGGCGGTGTTACCGTCTGATTTGTTTGCCGAAGCCAAAAATCACTTAGATAAAGGCGCGTATGAGGCCGCCGCTACCGGGTTTAAGTTGTATGTTGCCAAATACCCGCAAAGTGAAAATACCGAACAAGCCTATATGTATATGGGGGATGCGTATATTGCGGCCGGGCAGACAAAAAAAGGAGCCGTGGCCTACGCTACTATCCTTCAAAAATTTCCTTCTAGCAAACTAACCCCCGCCGCGCGTTTGAAATACGCGCTAAGCATTGTTCCCTTGGGTAAAACAGAGGAAGCCAAACGCTATCTGTCTTCCGTAGTGGCGGATTTCCCCAAATCTGCCGAGGCTACCCAAGCCAAGGCCGAACTTGCCAAACTTTCCAAATAATGGGTTTGATATATGAATAAATATTTTTATACGTTCTGCGCTGCGGTGCTGTGCCTGGGCAGTGCGCTACTTTGTGCGGCTGCTCCCAAGACGGATGTGTACATCGGGATTACTTCCGTAGGGAAACAAAAACTCCCCGCTATCGGGATGCCGGCATTTACTACGGTAGATGAACAAAGCCAAGCGGCGGCCACGCAAGTGCATGATGTTATGCGGGGCGATTTACTGTTTGCCCGCTATTTTGATATTACCGAAGAAGGCCCGGCGTTTGATACCGCTAAAGTAAAGGAATCGCTAAAAGAGTGGGCCAAATTACCGGCCAAACCCAGTTACGTATTAACAGGCACTATTTCTTACGCAGAACCCTATTACACCATTAAGGTCTACGTCTATGATATGGCCACGCGAACGGCGGTATTTGCCAAGGCCTTTAAGGGAACGCAAGCCAGTTTGCGTCGTTTGGCGCATATTGCTTCGGACCAGATTGTAGCCTCGTTGCTTGGCAAACGGGGTATTGCGGATACCAAGATTGCTTTTGCCAATAATGCCACCAAGCATAAAGAAATTTATGTGGTAGATTATGACGGTCAAAACCTGCAAAAATTAACCAAAGATAATTCCATTTCGCTCTTGCCGCGCTGGAGTAAAGACGGACGCATTTTCTATACCTCTTACAAATACCGCAACCCGGATATTTTTGCCATTGATTTGCGCGCCGGGAAAATTTCCCCGATTATTATAAAGAAAGGACTTAGTTTAATCGGGGGGGTATCCCCGGACGGGAAAGCGCTTGTGTTTACCAGTTCCGGCGGTAATAACCCGAGCATTTATATTTATAACTTAGAAACCCAGCAAAAAGTACAAATCACGAATAAAACCACCGCGGTAGATGGCTCCCCGTCTTATTCCCCGGACGGAAAATACATTACTTTTGTATCCAACCGCGCCGGCAATCCGCAAATTTACGTCATGGAGTTAGCCACCGGGCAAACCCGTCCTTTGACGAAAAAGTTCAACTGGTCGGATACCCCGCAATGGTCGCCCACCGGGGAGTGGATTGTATTTTCGGGCCGGGAAAGTGCCTATCACCCCATGGATATTTTCCTAGTAGATTTAACCGGTACGCAAATTAAACGCTTAACCAGTGATGCCGGGTCTAACGAGGATCCTACTTGGTCTCCGGATGGACGGTTTATTGCCTTTACCACCACGCGCAACGGCCGCCGTCAGTTATATATGATGGATATGGACGGCAGTGCTCCGCACTTGCTGGCTAATATCGCGGGGGATAGTTTTACCCCGCACTGGAGTTTATAAATAATCTTTTAGATAAAAAACCCGTCCGCTGATTAGGTGGACGGGTTTTTTGATAGAGGGAACAACTATTGGCACTCGGCATAGCCGGTGGTGGCACAGTCGCCAAACGGGAACGCTTCGCAACAGGCTTGGGTGGCTCCGTTTTTGATAAATAACGTGAATTTGTTATTGGAAACCGGATCTACCACTACCGCCCGGTAGCCGTCCTCATTGTAAAAATAGGTGGCACCTTCTTCGCGGGCAGGGGTGCGTAACCCCAGTCCGTCTTGGGCCAAATGGGTCAAGCGGGTGACTGCCTTATTCGCGGCCACTTGCGTAGGCGTTAACGTAAGGCGGGATGTTACCCAACCGCCGGTCAGTGAAAATAAAATCCATAGCGCACAGGCTAAAATCATCCAGAACCAACGGGTTTTAGTTTCCGGGAGTTCCTGTCCGGGCTCAAAATCTTTTTTTACCACATAGGTTTCTACCACCATATCGTGCAAGGCACGTTTGCGATTGGTAAATGCGGCCATAATAAACCCGATTTGGAAGAATAAGGGCGATAAGATAGACTTACAAAAGAAGCGGGCTGTAGCGCGCCCAAACCCCATGCGTCCGCCGTCAGCACCTACTACTTTAATTCCCATGATACGTTTGCCCCAGGTAGATTGTTTGGAGCCGCTTTCCCAAAAGGCAAAGTACAGCCACGCCAGTACCAGGGTTACAATCTGCCAACTAAAAACAGTGGCACCCAACAGGCCGGTTTGTGTAGCGGAAGCCTGGGGGGTTACGCCAAGCACTACTGCCTGTAAAGCCACCATGGGGGCAAATACAAACATAGCCGGCAAAGATACAATGAGCATATCAATAATTAAGGCAACAGCACGTCTAAAAAAACTACTATAAGGCATAATTTCTCCTCTTATGAATTTTATTTACTCGCTTTGGTACGCGGTTTGCGATAGCACCGGCGGCAACGCGCTTGGTAGGAATCAGTAGTTCCTACTACAATGCGTTTGGTATCTTTGCTGGTGCGTTGGGTAAAACTGGCGGGATTTCCGCATTTGGTGCAGACAGCCAAGTTTTTAGTTACAAATTCGGCTTTGGCCAGTAAGGCGGCCGTTACTTCAAAGGGTTCGGCGCGGTAATCGGTATCTAAGCCGGCTACAATTACCCGTTTGCCTTGGCTTGCCAGTTTATCACATACTTCTACAATGCCTTTATCAAAGAAGTTTACCTCATCAATGGCAATTACCTGGGTGTCTTTTTCTACCAAGGGCAAAATTTCACTGGAATTACGCACGCAGGTAGCCGCTACTTTATTTTGATTGTGGCTGGTAATGCTGTTGATCCCATAGCGGTCATCAATGGTGGAATTAAACAGTTGCACTTTTTGTTTGGCGATCAGTGCGGTGCGTACACGGCGGATGAGTTCTTCGGTCTTGCCCGAAAACATACACCCGCAAATAACTTCTATCCAACCTTGTTTGTGATAAATAAGTGGGTTTACCATAGTTTCCTCTAATTTCGTACGTGCGTGTCATCCATCCACGGATACCAGTACGTGCTTTGGGCTGTTTGTGTATCTTTATTGCGGCTGCCCTTTCCGCATAAAATGTTAAAGCGCATGGCAAAGGACAAGTTGTC
>ONQH01000158.1 GCA_900319885.1 Candidatus Avelusimicrobium ruminicola | reverse complement strand
ATTGAGTGGCAGCAAGATTTAACTGCCCCGCGCGAGTTTTTGGAAGGGTTCAAAACGGACGTTAATTTGCAACAAATTTTTGTGTTTACCCCGCGTGCGGATGTAAAGTCTCTGCCGGAAGGCTCTACCCCCATTGATTTTGCGTATGCAATTCACACAGACATTGGTGACCACTACGTAGGGGCGCGCGTCAATAACCGCATGGTGCGTATGGATTATAATTTTAAGACGGGGGACGTCTGCGAAATTATCACGCGTAAAAACGGCGAACCGAAACGCGACTGGTTGGAATTTGCCAAAACCGCCAACGCGCGCAGCCACATCAAACGGTTTTTACGTTCCAAGGGGATTGACCTGTGAATGAACCGGAAATAACCCAACAACCTGTTTTTTGTAAACGCTGTCAGGCCGAGGTCCGCGCGAGCGACAATTATTGCCACGCCTGCGGAAAAAGTTTGAAACCCGGGCACGGGTTTTTGTTCTCGCATGCGGGGATTATTTTGATGGGCCTGGTGTTGGGCCCGTTTGCGTTACCGTTTGTGTGGATTAGTAAAGTAATTAGCCCCGTAGCCAAAATTATTTACACGCTTGTTTTTCTGCTGGTTGGTTTTTATTTAGTCTATTCATTAGTGCATATTTTTACCCTCATGCAACAATCTATGCAACTGCTTATAGGCAATCTTAATGACTTAGAAAACGGCTTAAGCAGCGCGCAATCTTTGGGTATGTTCTAAGTTTCTCGTCCTTAACCTCTCATAATTTGGTAAAATAATAAGGTACTTGTTAGATTAGTAAGGAGAAAATTAAATGACACAAGCAGTAACCGTGAAAACGGATAAACAGCCTACCGGTTTGTATGTGCTGTTTTTAACGGAAATGTGGGAACGGTTCAGTTACTACGCTATGCGTGGTATTTTAGTGCTGTATTTAATTAAAGTAATGCAGTTTTCCGAATCTCACGCCAGCAAATTATACGGGTTAGTAACCAGTTTAATTTATTTGAGCCCTCTACTCGGTGGGTATATTGCCGATAAATTCTGGGGCCAACGCCGTGCAATTATTGTAGGTGGTATTTTGATTGCCTTGGGGCAATTCGCCTTGGCATCCAATGCTACGCTGTCTTTCTTGTATGCGGGTCTTTTCTTCCTGGTTATCGGGAACGGGTTTTTCAAACCGAATATTTCCACGATCGTAGGGGAACTGTACGAACAAAATGATCCCCGCCGTGACGCCGGGTTTACCATTTTCTATATGGGTATTAACTTGGGTGCCTTTATTTGTAACTTTGTAGCGGGCACGCTGGCGGAAAAAATCGGCTTTGGATGGGGTTTTGCCGCAGCCGGTTTTGGGATGATTATCGGCCTTTCTATCTTTATTTGGGGCAAAAACAAACACTTGCAAGGGCAAGGTAAAAAACCAAAAAAACTTACCAAGCAAGAAAAAGTAGAACACCCCAACGCCCCGTTGACCACTGCCGAAAAACAACGTATTGCTGTCATCTTTATTATGGCGTTTTTCAGCATTTTCTTCTGGTCTGCGTTTGAACAAGCCGGTGCCTCTTTAACGATTTTTGCCGAAAAGTTCACGGACCGTGTCATCTTCGGTTGGCAAATGCCTACGTCTTGGTTCCAGAGCGTTAACCCGATGTTTATCATCTTGTTTGCCCCGTTATTCTCCAAGATGTGGATTAACCTGGCCAAGAAAGGGATGGAACCTTCTACCCCGGCTAAGTTTGTATGGGGTTTTATGTGTTTGGCTTTCGGGTTCTTGATTTTGGTGGCGGCTTCTTACGTCATCCAAACGACCGACGCCAAAGTGGGCATTTTCTGGCTCGTTTTTGCCTATATGTTCCACACCATGGGCGAACTTTGTTTGAGCCCTGTCGGTTTGTCCTTAGTGACCAAATTGGCGCCGCTACGCTTCGCGTCTTTACTAATGGGGACGTGGTTCTTGGCTAACGCTGCCGCCAACTTTACCGCGGGTTTCTACTCCGGTTATTTTGGTCATATTTCCAACGTACGTTTCTTCACCACGCTGGTTGTAATGCCGGTGGTAGGTGGGCTCTTACTCTTGAGCATTAAGAAGTACGTCATTAAGTGGATGAACGGTATTAAATAATATCCGCTGTTTTACTAAAATCCCCCGGTAATGAACCGGGGGTTTTTTGTTATAAAAATTCCATGATTGTGCGTAGTATTGCCGGACTTGCGACCCTGGCCACTGGGCGTTGCCTAGCGCCTGCAGCCCATAAAAAAACCCCACTTGCGCGAGGTTATTAAATGGTGGACCTGACAAGGATCGAACTTGCGACCTCCTGCATGCCATGCAGGCGCTCTCCCAGCTGAGCTACAGGCCCATTACATATATAGTATATCAGTTTCTTGCAAAAAATGCAAATTTATTCTTTATACAGCCCGCGTAATAAT
>ONQH01000055.1:6770-7797 GCA_900319885.1 Candidatus Avelusimicrobium ruminicola | reverse complement strand
GTGCACGTTGATAGCCGCCAAACCGGTCGTGGCCAGGACGACGACGTTTTGCGCGGTGTGCTGGGCAAAGTATTTTAAGAGAGTCGTTTTGCCCGTGCCGGCGCGCCCGGTGATAAAGATAAGCGGCTTAAATACCGGCTTACTTTCCAACAGGGTCAGTGCGTCCTTAAATTCATCCGTTAAAATAATGGAGTGGTCCACAACGTTACCTCAGCAAGGTAAGCACAATACCTTTAAGCGTGGTTTTCGGGTCCAGGTTGGCCCCGCTCTTAAACCCGCTGTCTAAGTCAATAAGGCGGTTTAACACCGCTAAAAATGTTTTTTGGGAAGGGAAATTGCGCGCGCTACTAATTAAGCGGCTTTCCCACGGGAATAAGCCGGCCGCACGTAAAATTTCACTATTGGAAAGCCCGGCCTCGCTCAAGCGTTTGATGCGTGCCATTTTTAAGATGGGGTACGTCATTTTGCTTAAGATGGCTACGGGGTCCTCGCCGCTGTCCACTAATTTGTCAATTTGGGCCAGGGCGTTTTTCTTATTGCACGCCGTAAGCGCGTTGGAAAGTTCAAAGGGGTTTTCCTCTTTGCTAAAGCCAATGCAGGTAAGCACGTCTTCTTTGGAAAGGGTTTTATCTTCGCGTTGGGCGGTAAAGAGAAATAATTTTTCAATTTCGTTCTCCAACGCGGCTAGGTCGCTCCCTACGCCTTCACACAGCAAATCTACTGCCTCAAAGGTGGGTTTGAGGCCTTTGGCGCTCATTTGGGTACGTACCCACGCACTTAAGTCGTCATTTTTCAGTTCGTCAAAATTCACCACGCGCCCAGCCTCGCCGCAAGCGTCGGCAAGGGCCTTGTCTGTTTTTATTTTTTTAGCGTCGTTATGCGTAAGTACGAGCGTGGTAGTAGCAAGCGGGTTTTGCGCGTAGGCCACCAAGGCGGCTTGCTCTTTGGAGCCTTTACGCAGTTTATCAATCCCGGTCAGTACAATGAGGCGTACGTCGGAAAATACAGGGGCGGTATTGGCTTGGGC
>ONQH01000055.1:0-6739 GCA_900319885.1 Candidatus Avelusimicrobium ruminicola | reverse complement strand
ACCCTTTGCGGTACACATCTTCCCCCGTTAATAAATAGACGGGGGCCGTAGTACCTTTGGCCAGTTCGGCTTGCAATTTGTCGGCGCTGATTTTGGACATATTAGTACGATTCGGTAATCGTGGTATATTCCGGGTTGTTCATGACTTTGCGTTTATCTTCGCTACGTACGGAACCAAAGCCGTCCACGGTGCGTTTAACAATATCCTTGGAAAGTTTTTCAAAGATAATATCGCGCGCTTGCTGTTCGGTCATCCCGCCGGGCAGTGTAGAGGCCGCATAAATTTGCGTGGATGTGAGGGCTGGCTCGCGCCAGACGGGAGTATTGGTGGTAGCGTCCATAAATACCACGTCCAGCCAAATATCCATTTTGTAAACGGTGGGGATGAGTTGGCTATCGTATTGAATCGGTACGTTTAAGTAGCGCGTAATGGTGGTAACTACTACGCCTTGGGCCCCGTCGTTTTCCGGGACGATTTGGTAGGAACCGTTACGCAAAAAAGTATCATACAACTCGTTGTGAAACTTGTCTTCCAAGGCAAATACTTCGGTGCGGTTAAGAATCGGGCGCACCGCAATTTTTTTGATGTGTTGCGGCATAATTTGCGCTTGGGGAGTATACACTACGGACCCTTCCGCGCAAGCCCCTACACAGGCACAGGCACATAGCCACAGCCAAAATTTTTTCATACGTTTCCTCCGCTCAGGCCCGTTGGGCCGTGTTATTTTTTGGGAGCCGCCACAATGCTGACCATGCGGCCGGGCACCACAATTACTTTTTTAATTTCCAATTCTTTTAAGTAACTTTGCACTTTGGCACTGGCCAAGGCTTGTTGTTCAATTTCTTCGCGCGGCGCATTGCGGGAAATGAGCAAGCGTTCGCGCACTTTGCCGTTAATTTGCACGCCCATATCCACGGTGTCATCTTGCAACAAGGCTTTGTCTGCAACGGGCCATGTGGAGTTAAGCACAAAGCCTTCGTAGCCTTTTTGCTGCCAGATTTCTTCCGTAAGGTGGGGGGCAAACGGGTGTAAGATTTGGATAAATTTTTGGAACGTTTCTTGCGTGACGCCGGGCAGTTTGCTCAGGTCATTAAATAACACCATCAGGGCCGAAATGGCGGTATTAAAGCGCAAGTTCTCAATATCATCCGCCACTTTGGCGATGGTTTGGTTGAGTAAAATAG
Source organism: Candidatus Avelusimicrobium ruminicola (assembly GCA_900319885.1). Lineage (GTDB taxonomy): Bacteria > Elusimicrobiota > Elusimicrobia > Elusimicrobiales > Elusimicrobiaceae > Avelusimicrobium > Avelusimicrobium ruminicola. The sequence continues at coordinate 5,554 of ONQH01000055.1, read as the reverse complement.
CACTTTTCTTCGGTTCGGCCTCTTTAGTAAATGTCACGCTTTCGCTCCAGGCGTAAATGCGTTTTAAGAAGCGGTTAATGCCTTCAATGCCTTTCATGTCCCAGGGTTTTTGGGCGTCAAACGGGCCCATAAACATTTCGTACATGCGGAAGGCATCCGCCCCGTACTGGTTCAAAATTTCGTCGGGGTTGATGACGTTCTTCTTGGATTTACTCATCTTTTCCACCATGGAAGAAAGTTCTTCGCCGGTGGTTTTTAAGAAGGCTTTGCCGTCTTTGAAATCAATTTCGTCATAGGCGTGATAGTTGCCCATTTTATCCCGGTAGGAAAACGCCAAAATCATGCCTTGGTGGCGTAATTTTTGGAACGGTTCCGGGTGGGAAAGAACGCCTAAATCAAACAGCACGCGGTGCCAAAAACGGGCGTAGAGCAAGTGTAATACCGCGTGTTCCGCGCCGCCGATATAGCAGTCCACCGGGCCCCAGGCTTTTTCCAAGGCCGGGTCCACGAGGGCTTTATCATTGTGCGGATCCATATAGCGCAAATAGTACCAGCACGAACCGGCCCATTGGGGCATAGTGTTGGTTTCGCGCTTGGCGGGGCCGCCACAATGCGGACAGGTCGTGTTGACCCAATCGGTTACCGTGGCCAACGGGGATTCACCCGTGCCGGACGGTTCAAATTTTTCTACTTGTGGCAGCGTCAGTGGCAGTTCGCTTTCCGGCAGCGGCACTACGCCGCATTTGTCACAATGCACCACGGGGATCGGTTCGCCCCAATAGCGTTGGCGGGCAAATACCCAGTCGCGCAGTTTGTAGGTGGTTTTGGCGTTGCCGACGTTGTGCTCGCTTAGCCAGGCAATCATTTTGGCTTTACTTTCTTTGACGCGAAGGCCGTTTAAGAACCCGGAATTGACCAGTTCGCCGTCGCCGGTGAAGGCTTCTTTGTCAACGCCTTGTTCGCTTTTAATGACTTCAATAATTTTAAGACCGAATTTTTTGGCAAAGGCATAGTCGCGCTCGTCGTGCGCGGGTACGGCCATAATGGCACCGGTCCCGTAGCCCATCAGCACGTAATCGCTGGTCCAAACGGGGATTTTAACGCCGTTAACGGGGTTAATGGCATACGCGCCGGTAAATACACCGGTTTTTTCTTTATTGAGTTCCCCGCGTTCTAAGTCGCTCTTCTTGGCGGCTTCTTTTTGATAAGCGGCCACTGCGGCTTTTTGTTCGGGCGTGACAATTTTCTCCAAAATGGGATGTTCCGGCGAAACGACCATATACGTAGCGCCGAAAAGCGTATCCGGGCGGGTGGTAAATACGGTAAGCGTATCGTCAAATCCGTCCAGTTTGAAAATCACGTTGGCCCCTTGGCTCTTACCGATCCAGTTTTTCTGCATCGTAAGCGTGCTTTCCGGCCAGTCTAACTTATCTAATCCTTCCAGCAATTTTTCGGCATAGTCGGTAATTTTCAAAATCCATTGGCGTAGGGCCTTGCGTTCAATGTCGTGGCCGCAGCGTTCACACTTGCCGTTAAAAACTTCTTCGTTGGCTAGGCCCGTTTTGCAGGACGGACACCAGTTTATCGGTACGGTAGACTCGTAGGCGAGGCCTTTTTTGAACAGTTGCAAGAAAATCCATTGGGTCCATTTATAGTAATTCGGGTCGGTAGTATCTACTTCGCGCGACCAATCGTACGCCAAGCCGATGGATTTGATTTGCCTTCTAAAGTTATCAATATTTTTTTGCGTGGTAATGCGCGGATGTACGCCGGTAGCAATGGCGTAGTTTTCGGCCGGCAAGCCAAACGCGTCCCACCCCATCGGGTGCAGTACGCTGTATCCGTTCATGCGTTTGTAGCGGGTGAGAATATCGGAAGCGGTATAGCCTTCCGGGTGGCCTACGTGCAGGCCCGCGCCCGACGGATACGGGAACATATCTAAACAATAAAATTTCTTGGCACCGGGGGTGCGGGGACTGGCAAAGAGGTGGGCCTCTTCCCAGCGGGCTTGTTGTTTTTTGTCAATAGAAGGAAAATCGTTCATATTTCTATTGTACTAAATTTAATGCCGGCGTATAGGTACTTTTGGCAATACAGGATGGATCGCTTTGCCAGTGCAACAACGAAATACGTCAAATTAGGAAGAAATCAACTGTGGGGGTGGCTAGACGCTGAAGAGAAGGGATTTCAAAATAATTTGACGTAGTTCTAGGCGAGAAGTTGCGAAGTATACTGGCGGCACGCGCCCGTAAGGGCGGAGGTATTCGAGCAACTGAGCAACAACGAAATACGTCAAATTAGGAAGAAATCAACTGTGGGGGTGGTATTTTTTGTGTTTTGTCTTGAGGTCCCGCACATCCAAATGCGTATAAATTTGCGTGGTGGACAGGTCTGCGTGGCCCAGCATTTCCTGCAGGCTACGCAAATCGGCCCCGCCTTGTAACAGGTGCGAAGCAAACGTATGCCGAAACAAGTGCGGGTGGAGCGGCGTAGAAATGTTGGCTTTACGCCCCAGGGCGGCCAGGTCTTTCCATACGGTTATGCGGCTTAACTTGGTACCGCGGTTATTGAGAAATAACTCGCTGGAAACTTCGCGCCCGAAGAAATGTTTTTCGCGGGCCTCCAGATAGGTTTGGATACGCGCGCAGGCCTCGTGGTGAATAGGTACAAAGCGTTGTTTACTGCCTTTGCCAAAGGCCAGTACCCATCCTTCTTTGAGGTTTACGTTCTCCAGCCTTAGCCCAATCAGTTCGCTTACGCGCAGGCCGGCGGCGTAGAGTAGGTCAATAATCGTAACGGTACGCAATTCTTCAAACGTTTTGGCGGGGAAGGATAGCAAGCGGTTCATCTCCTCGCGCGAGAGTTGCTGCGGCATTTTAAGCGTGCGCTTGGCAGATTTTACAAAACGGGTGGGGTCTTCATTGATGCGACCTTCGGTAATTAAAAACCGGTAAAAGCATTTCACCGCTTCCAGTTTGCGGAAAATACTGGCGGGGGCCAGTTGTTCAATTTCGCGCAGTTGGGTATGGTATTGCTCCATAAATTCTGCCGTAGCGGTTAGCGGGTTTTGCTCGGCTGCCTCACAGTATTGCAAAAAGGAATCCACGTCGCTCCCGTACGCTTCAATCGTGGCGTTGGAGAGTTGGCGTTCAAAGGACATGTGGCTTTTGAAATCATCTAAGAGGTACGAGTCCATACCAGTATTATAGATTTTAGCGGACAGTGTGGTCAAAAAATCCCCCGGCGTTTGGCCGGGGGATTTGTTTGTCTAAACCAATTTTATTTAGCGGCTTTGGCTTTTTTGGCGGTTTCTTCTTTGGGCTCGGCCGCCTGTTTGCCGTTGTAGTGAATACCCAAGTATTTCACGTAGAGTTTGTCTTCTAACTCGTCGGCTAATTGCGGATTATCCTTGAGGTACTGGCGGGCGTTTTCGGCGCCTTGGCCCAATTTCTCGTCGCCATAGAGGAACCAACTGCCGCTTTTTTCAATGATGCCGGCTTCCACGCCTTTATCCAAGATGCACGCTTCGCGGCTAATGCCTTGGCCTAAAATCATGGTAAATTCGGCTTGGCGGTAAGGCGGCGCTACTTTGTTTTTAGTTACTTTGGCGCGCACGCGGGTACCGATGACCTCGTCGCCTTTTTTAAGGTTCTCAATGCGGCGCACATCAATACGCACAGAAGCGTAGAATTTTAAGGCCAAGCCGCCGGGAGTAGTTTCCGGGTTGCCGAACATAATCCCGATTTTCTGGCGCAACTGGTTGATGAAGATGATGCTGGTTTTGGTTTTATTCAAAATGCTGGTCAGTTTGCGAAGTGCCTGACTCATCAAGCGCGCTTGCAACCCTACGTGGGCGTCGCCCATTTCGCCTTCAATTTCGGCTTGCGGCACGAGGGCGGCTACGGAGTCCACAATAATTAAATCAATCGCGCCGGAGCGGACCAATTTTTCCGCGATTTCCAACGCTTGTTCGCCGGAATCGGGCTGAGAAACCAAGAGTTCGTCCACGTTTACCCCTAAATGCTGGGCGTAAACGGGGTCCAGCGCGTGTTCCGCGTCAATAAAGGCTACGGTGCCGCCCATTTTTTGGGTTTGCGCCGCTACATGCAGGGATAACGTCGTTTTACCGCCGGCTTCCGGCCCGTAAATTTCAATTACGCGCCCGCGCGGCAGACCGCCTACCCCTAGGGCCAAGTCCAACGATAAGGCACCGGTGGGGATGGCTTCCACTTTTTGTACGGAACCGCCGCCCAGTTTGCAAATGGCTTCTTTGCCAAAGGCCTTTTCAATTTGGCCGAGTGCTAAATCTAGCGCTTTTTGTTTGTTTGCGTCCATGTAAATCCTCCTAGAGAGATACCGTTTTTTTCTTTCCTGCTGCCGCGGTAGCAAACGTTAACTTTCCGGCGGTTTTGTCGAAATCTACTTTAATGTGCGCACCCGATTTGGGGCGGCTGACCAAGATAAACTCAGCCAGCGGGTCTTCCAGTTCGCGCTGGATGGTGCGCAGTAAGGGGCGCGCGCCGAACTTGGCATCAAATCCTTTTTCCACTAAGTAATCTTTAGCGGCCTGGGTGAGTTTGATAGACAGTTGGCGGTCGGCCAGTTTGTAGTCCACTTTTTTAAGCGCCACTTCCAAAATGGCACCAATGTTCTCTTTAGAGAGCGCGTGGAACACGACAATTTCATCAATACGGTTGATAAATTCCGGGTTGAAGGTCTTTTTGACTTCGTCCATCACGTTTTGGCGCATATCTTTGTATTCTTCTTCAGCCGATTGTTGCGCGGTAAAACCGAGCGAATTGCCTTTGTTGGTAATTTCGCGCGCGCCTACGTTAGAGGTCATGATGATTACGCAGTTTTTGAAACTGACTTTGTGGCCTAAATTGTCGCTAAGCGCCCCTTCGTCCAATACTTGCAGTAAGATATTGTAAATATCCGGGTGGGCCTTTTCCAATTCATCTAGTACCACCACGCTATACGGGCGGCGGCGCACAGCCTCGGTCAGTTGGCCGCCTTCTTCATAACCCACATAACCGGGCGGCGCCCCGATCAGGCGCGAGACAGCAAATTTTTCCATGTATTCCGACATATCCAAACGGATCATGGCTTCTTCGTCCCCAAAGAGGAAGGTCGCCAAACTTTTGGCCAGTTCCGTTTTTCCTACGCCGGTAGGTCCTAAGAATAAGAACCCACCAATCGGGCGATTGGGGTTGCCCAGACCGGTACGGTTACGGCGAATCGCCTGGGAAACCGCCTTGACGGCGTCTTCTTGCCCAATGATGCGTTTGTGGAGGTGTTCCTCCATGTGTAAAATTTTATCGGTTTCGCTTTGCGTCAGGCGCGTCACCGGGATACCCGTCCATTTGGAAGCCACCAACGCAATATCTTCTTCCGTCACTTTGGGGGTATGCGCGGCGTGGTCTTCCTGCCATTTCTTTTTCAAATGATCTACATATTCACGCAGACGGGCTTCGGTGTCTTTAGCCTCGGCGGCTTTTACAAAATCTTTTTTGGCGAGCAGTGCCTCTTTTTCGGCGGTAGCCGCTGCCAGTTC
>ONQH01000044.1 GCA_900319885.1 Candidatus Avelusimicrobium ruminicola | reverse complement strand
AAATACTCGCCTGCAGACGATGCTCCATCTGCTCCGTCAATAAACCCTTCACATCCGTTGTTGCCTATTCCCTGAGAACAAGCATCCGCTTTAGTAGTCATGGTCGACCAACACATCGACTGCGTTCCCGAAGCTATTGATTGAATACAAGCGGACGTAAATTCATCGCTTGCATTGAGTTTACATTGATCTACGGCGTCATTCACAATAATACGTGAAGACATGCCATTATTACTTCTAATATTTAAATACTTCGTGCCACTTACTGTTTGAGTAGAAGCTGTAACAGTTAGAGATTTCCCCAAGGCACAGGTATACTCTTTTGATGTTGAATCTTGCGAACATGTGACTTCGCTACTCCCCGATACTGCACAAATTAGCTGAGACAGACCCGGGATATACCCACACGCAATATTTTTCCCCGTATTGGTTCCATCACAAATCCAGTGAGCACCCAAACATTCTGCTGTACGCGAATTTTTCACGTCATCATTTCCAGCGTTAGTACAGTGATAAGAACCACATGTATATTCTTCAGGCTTATCCGTATTTCTCATGGGATACACGTCAATGGAGCGGATGGTAGGGGTTTCGTCGGCACTTTTAGGGTTTTTGCCGTTGTAGTATTTAAAAATATCAAAGGTAATGCGCTGAATCGGGAACGAAACAGAATACGTAGTTTGCCCCACCGGCAAATTGCTACAAGAAAAAGACGCGCACAACCCCAAGCAGTGGTTGGGGTAGTTGTTGTCCTTAGTTGGAGACGGGTACGGTTGATCGTACTCAATCAAAGCAGAAGAAACCCACGGGTCATACTGGGTGCGATTGGAAGTAGGGTTAACCCCCGTAGCGTTTGAGACGATGAAGCTACGGTCATCAACACCAGTAGTATCAGTCGTACGAGGCCACGCTTGTAATTTACCGTCAGCATCCACCCATCCGTTACAGTATAATGCTCTGTCATTGTTGGAAGTAGTGCCGTTGGGAGTGGGAGGGTTGGTAGTACTGCCATCGTTCTCATCCGCTTGCACCTTGTCCGTATAATACACACCGGTGCTGACCACGTTTACGGTTTGGGCAAAAAGCGGGGCACAAAGCGCCACAAAAATTATTGTTAAAAGAGACGTTTTTACCGTCTGAGATTTGAAAAAGTTAGAAAATAAATTTTGAAGTTTTGTCATTTCGTTTTAATCCCTTGCAAGGTTTATTACTACTTTGCGTCTTCTACATTGTAGTAAATTTTACATATAAAAACTACATACAAACCACATTTTATTTTTTCAAAATAAAACGCAGTTTCGGTTTTCTAGCTATGTGCGTGTCCCCCTAAAAAGCCTCGTAGAGAACTACACACTTTAATTGTCGCAAGTTTTGACGGGGTTGTCAATACTTTTTTTAGAGAGAAACCCCGAGGGAGAAAATTGAAGAAAAAACAAAAAAAAGCAGTATTGAATTAGCAAAATCCCTGAACTTGTTTCAGGGACTTGAACTTTTTGGAATTCAATTAAGTTGAGTTATTCCTTCTTATAATCGGTGGTTTGGTCGGCCACTTCGCGGTAAACGGCAAAGTGCCCGCGACCGTTTTTCTTGACTACGTAGAGGGCCTTGTCCGCCTTTTCAAGCAATTCTTCGGTAGAGGCCGCATCCGCCGGGAACGACGCCATCCCTTGGCTGATGGAAATGCGAATTTCTTTCCCGTCTGTGTATTTGGTAGGCAACGTAATGGCGTTAATGCGCTCTTGCAAACGTTTGGCAATTATTTTGGATTCTTCGCTATTGGTGCTGGGCAGCATAATCACCATTTCGTCGCCGCCAAAACGGCAAGGCACATCCGTCTGGCACAAACTGGTACGTGACCGTAATTATCGTTGATTTGTTTGAAGAAATCAATATCTAAAATCAGTAGCGAAAGCGTTAAATCAAAGCGTTTGGCACGGTACATTTCTTCGGCAAATTTTTCATTAAAATACCGTCGCACCGGCAAGTGGGTCAGTTCGTCATAGTTGGAAAGTTCCTGCACCCGTTCAAACAGGCGGGCATTGTCAATAGACAAGGCCATTTGCGAGGCAAATTGCTGGAGTGAAATAAAATCTAAATACCCAATTTGCCGGCGGGAAAGCACATTATCAAACGCCAAAAAACCTACTTTGCTGCGCTGTACTTTAAGCGGAATATAAATGACACTGCGCGTAGAGCGGTATGTCACCCCGGCATCAAATACTTCCTTCAAAATGCCCTGTTCCGGCGCGGTAATTTCGTCGCCGGTTTGGCGGGTAACCTGCCCGGAAATATCTACGCTAAGCACACTTTTAATACGCCGCGCGTAAGCGTCGGTCAAATACAAGCGCACGCGGTCAAAGCGGAAATATTTTTGGACCCCTTGCAAAATAAGTTCCAACCCGTCATCCAACCGTAGCGACGAGGCAAACACTGTAGACAAATCGTTTAGTGCGGTAGAAACATTAAGGCGTTGGTTTTTGGCTTGGTCAATTTCGGTATTGCGCAAATTGTGCGAAATTTCTTGCCCAAGCGCTTTGATGAGTTCTTTTTCCTGTGCGCTAAACGCACGCTTTTTATTAAACCGCTCCAAGCGCAGTACGCCTACTTTGTCTTGCATGTAGGTACGCACTTCGCCGCCTTTTAACTCCATACTGGGGCGTTGCCATTTGAGTAACACGTAAATAGCGGGGTAACTTAAATCGGCGGTTTCGGTGAGTCCCTCTTGCAATAATTTACGCAAAAAGTTGGACTCCCCAATCACGGAAATATCTTCCTGTTTGTCCATGCAATATTCTTTTTTGCACATCATACGCAAAGACAAAATGGCCCGTTCCTGCTGCCAATCAAAAAAGTAAATGCGGTCCAACTTAAATAAATTACGCAAAACAGGCAAGGCACTTTCCAGCAGTTCGCGCTTATTTTGAAATGCTTGATTTAGTTGCTTATGAAATTTATAAACGGTATAGGATTTCTTATCAAACATAATTAACTCTCATAGATAGAAAGCAGATATTCTATTTCTTTGGCGGCTAAATCCAGTTCGCGGTCCAGCGACGCTTGCGTAAAACGCCCTTCTACAATTTGGGTAGCGCATACCGCCAAAATGCGTTTCAAAATTTCCATAATGGTTCCCATAATGGTAATGTTGGGCAAGGTGCGCGCACGGGCTAAAATTCCCCCATAGATATGCAACCGCCGGCTGGAAGAAAGCATAAAAAGTTCCAGGGCATCTTCAAACGCGGGGAACACTTCCAGCAGTTTAGCGTAGTGCACCTGAATTTCCGGCCGGGCGCAAAATTTAATAAAGGCAAGGGCTTCTTTTTTATGTTGGGAACGCGTGTTGATAAATAAATTCATCCCCGACATATACGCCGCGGAAATTTCCCCCGTAGAAGGCACCGGTACCGTATGCACCTGCATACCGCGCCGCGCATCAAACGTGCTAAGCCCCAATTTGCGCGAAAGCATTAAACTGGCCTTGCCGGATACCATCGTACCCAAAGAGCCGCGCTCACGCAAAATGGGCATAAAATTATGAATAGCCAAGTTTACATAATCGCGCAGGCCTTCCTTAAAGGCTTTGGAAGATACCGAGGTTTGTTTCAAATCTTCCGTCAGCAAATCTACCCCGCGCCCCCACACACACGGCAGCGCACTACGCATGGAAAGCGAGCCGCGCCAGTCGCCATTTTGTACCGGATAATACCCCGGCACGTCTTTGAACTGCTCCCGCAGGGCCGCGCAAATTTTCAAAAAACCGTCCCAAGTGGCTAAGTCTTTCTCGGGGGTATTTGTGACTAATTTTAAGTGGTCGGCCCGGTAGTGCAAGGCACTAATATCAAACCACCACGGGTAAGAATAAATATCTTTGGTGCCCGGTTTATAACAATGATTTTTGAGCGGAGCCAAACACGTAGAAAGCGAGAGACCCGGGTCCAGCTGGGAAAGATTTTCCGCCACGCCTTCACGCACCAAAAGGGCCGTCCAATAATGCGGAATTTGAATAATATCCGGCACTTCTTCTTCGTAAGTAGGGTGCTTAATCGTAAACATCCGGCGCCAAAGTACGTTACGCGTAAACACACGCACCGATACAGGAATATGCGGGTTTTCTTTCTTAAACAAATTTAAGAAAGACGCATACGTTTCCTTCGTTTGGTCCCCGGCATCGGGCATTGTCCATAAAATCATTTCCCACTCCTTGTACTACCAACTGCGTACTTTCATATTAGGGTCTATATCTATATTGGCCTTAAACGGTTTACCCGTTTGTTGGGCATATTCTAACTTTTTATACGCCGCTAATGCAATCATAGCGGCATTATCCGAAGATAATTTGCGCTCCACGAAAAACACCGTTTTGCCTTGTTCTTGGGCGCGTGCTTGCATGGTTTCACGCAGTAAACTATTGGCCGCCACGCCGCCCCCTACCGCGATATAATTTACCTTATATTTTTTAGCCGCCAGCAGCGTCTTGGTAACTAGCGTATCCACCATGGCAGTTTCAAAACTGGCGCATACATCCGGTATACTAAAATTTTGGTGATCGCGCAAATAATAACTGACCGCGGTTTTGATTCCGCTAAACGAAAATTCCCACGTGCCCGGCAACAACGGCCGCGGAAACGCAATGGCATCACGCCGGCCTTTTAACGCTTGGGCCGACACTTGCGGTCCGCCCGGGTAGGGCAGTCCCAACAGTTTGGCTACCTTATCAAAGGCTTCCCCGGCGGCATCATCCCGCGTTTTGCCCAGTACCTTATATTGTCCGTAATTTTTAACGTACCAAAGTTCCGTGTGACCGCCCGATACTACCAACGCCACTAACGGGAATTGCAAGCGGTTTTTAACTTCGCCGTTTTCAAAATCGCACGCAAAAATATGTCCTTCCAAATGGTTCACGCCCACCAGCGGCACTTGTTTGTACGCGGCCAACGTTTCGGCCGCTACACGCCCTACCATCAGTCCGCCCGGCAACCCCGGCCCGCTGGCAAACGCCACGCAATCAATCGTATAATTTTGCAACGCTTCCTCAATGACCGTAGCAATTTTGGCCGCGTGGGCCCGGCTGGCCAGCTCCGGCACAACCCCGTGATATTTTTTGTGTTCGTCTATTTGGGAATAAATCACGTTGCTAAGCAACTTTTTACCGTCTTGTAAAACCGCGGCGGAAGTTTCATCGCACGTAGACTCAATCCCTAAAATGGTAAATGCTTGTTTCATAGTTATTTTGCTTTTTTATCGTCTTTCTTTTCAGCGGCCTTTTCTTTTTCCTGGCGTGCTTGCTTTGCCTTGGCTTGGGCTTCTTCCAGGGAGATTTTCCCCGTTAAAATTTCAACCGCTTGTTCCAAGACAGGGTCTTTTACCTTAAATTCGGGTTGTTTGGCCGCTTTACCCGGCGTATATACAATGTCATTGTACTGCATAAAAACTTTAGCTTCTTCTTCCGGTGCAAATTCCACCTCTACATCCGGGAAGATGCCGCCTTCTTCGGCTTTGGTTTTATCGCGGTAATTGCGTTGAATCAGTTTGCCCGAAGGCGTATAGTATTTGGCAATCGTCAAACGAAGGCCCGCCCCGCCCGATAATGGCATCACTTGCTGCACGCTGGCTTTGCCAAAAGAGCGTTGGCCCACAATTACCGCGCGGTGATTGTCCTGTAAAGCACCGGAGACGATTTCGCTGGCACTGGCTGAGCCCTGGTTAATGAGCACCGCCAAGGGGATATCGGGGTATAACGGGTCGCCGGACGTCTTATATTCTTGGTAATATTCCGGCTTGCGCCCTTGGGTGTATACAATCATTTCCCCGTCGGGCAGAAAGAGTTTGGCAATATCCACCGCACCCGTTAACAGGCCCCCGGGGTTAAAGCGCAAATCCAACACGAGCGACTTCATGCCCTGCTTGGACAAATCGGCCAAGGCCTTTTTCATTTCGTCACTGCTGTGGCCCGAAAAATCCACCAAGTAGATATACCCCACGTGGTCGGGCAGCATACGATGATAGACCACTTCCGGCACGATAATATCGCGCTTGAGGGTAATATCGGGCAATTTTTCGTATTCGCCGTCTTTATTTTTGCGGCTTATGGTAAATTTTACTTTGCTGCCGGCTTTTCCGCGCATGAGGGCTACGGCTTCGTCCAATTTCAAATCAGACACGTCTTTATCATCTACAAACAAAATGCGGTCCTGCGGCATAATCCCCGCTTTGAAGGCCGGCGTTCCCGGCATGGGGGTCATCACGGTAATAAATCCGTCCACTTTTTGCAAGCGCATCCCTACGCCGCCAAATTCCCCCTTCGTGTCATTTTTAAGTTCCTTATAATCTTTCGGGTCCAAATACGAGGAAAAATCATCCAGTTCTTCCACCACGCCCTTAATCGCGCCGGACACCAACTGGTCAGTATCGGTGGCTTCCACGTAGTTTTCTTTGACAAATTCCAACACGTCTACCAGTGTACGCAGTTTACGCAAACTTCCATCCACTGCGCCATACGCATACGGAAATAACGTCCCTATAAAAAATAACACAGCCGACCACGCGACAAGTTTATTTAATTTTTTTCTGTTCATAATTCCTCTTATTTAAGCCAATCTAGCGGATCTACCGCCGTAGTACCCTGACGGATTTCAAAATACACCGCGCTTTGCCCGGTGCCGGAGGAAGATTGGGTATCTTTCCCCACCGTTCCCACTACGCCTTGCGTTTCTACTTTATCGCCGACGGAAACCCGAATTTCTTTCAAAAATCCGTAAATGGTAAAAAATCCTTTGGCGTGGTCTATAATCACCACGTTGCCGTAGGACCGAAACGGACCGGCATAAATGATGCTTCCGGCCGCACTGGCCCGTACGGACGCGCCGGACGCGCCGGCAATTTTAATACCGTCTCTAAAAATCCAGGTGTTCAGGTCCGAGCGGTACTCTTTGCCGAATTGGCTGATGACTTTGCCCTGTATCGGCCACGGCAGCGAGTGCGCCGGGATATTGATCTTGGGCCCGGACGGTTTTTTGGTAGAAGTTTTGGCGGCCGATTCTTTGCGTTTGCGTTCAAACGAGGCCAACAAATTATTCAGTTCCGAGGCGGATTTATTGAGTTCGTTAATTTCTTTACGCACGCTATCCACTTTGCGTTTGGTTACATCTAAATCTTGCTGTTTCTTTTGGAACGATTGCGAGATAACCGCTTGTTCTTTTTTTAGTTTATTACTTTGCGCTTGCAAAGTTTTATTGCGCTGGGTAAATGTTTCAAAACGTTCTTTGGCCTCTTTATTTTCGTTTTGCAACGTCACCGCAAAGGCCGCCTTGTGTGAAAGCATCCTATCCAAAAACAGGTCCGTTTCCACCCGGTCTTGCACACAGGCCGCGCAAGCCGGCTCCACATAATAGTTTTTAACTTCTTCCCACACTAGGCCGCGCCACATGGGCATACTGCGCTCCAGCGCGGTGCGTTTATCTTCAATAGATACTAAATTTTGTTCAATAACAGAAATATCCATCTCCACTTTATTTTTCATCCGTTCGGCTTGGGCTTTTTGGTTTTGCAGGGCCGTAATTTCTTTGGAGATTTTCTTTTCTTGTTCGCGGTATTTTTTAAGTTCTGCCTGTTTTTTTTGCGTTTGCGTTTTAAGTTTAGCCAGTTCTTGCTTGCGGTCGGCCGCTTCATCTGCCCAGGCAGAGGAAGTACACACCCAAACTGCTACTAACAAGCCTAGAATTTTTGCCATTTAGAAAATGTCCATCCCAATAGTCCGCAACACACCACCAACAACACTTGGCGGTGCCACGTGGTAAAATAGGCTAGCACATCCGCCAGCGGCCCCAGCGGGCAAATCAGTATTCCCAAGGCAACTGCCGACAAAGCACCGGCTAACACGCCGGAAATTACGCCGCCCAACGCGTGGCCTTGTTCGTACGGGAAGGCCTCCACCAAAAACATAAAAGCCAACAAACACAGCAAGGCCAAGGCGCCCAATATACGTACCGCTTTGGCGGCAAAGCCCACATAAAAGAGCATTTGCGCGTGCTGGGCGTTGTAATGCGGGGTAAGGTCCTCATATTCCGCATCCAAATTATCCACAAACGGACGAATATTGTTGATAGCCGGTACCGAAAGGGTAATTTCAAAATACGCCGGCATTTGGTTTTTCCCCATCAGCAGCAGCGAGTCCACCAACTGCGGATTTTTATGACGCACCACGGTAAGGGCATCTTCCGGTGATAAAAGCCGCACGCTGGTAATATCTTGCTTTTGGTTAAGTGTTTGGCCCCATTGTTCTAGCACGGTACTTTCGGCCGGTGCATCCACGGTCAAAATCACCTTAAAGGAATCTTTGAGCGTATTGTAATAGTCGCCCAGGCCCTTATCCACAAATAACAAAGCCTGCGCCAAAAGGGCAATTGCAAACACGAGCAAAAATAATTTGCGGTACAAATGCCCTACTTGTTTGGAAGAGCGTTTCTTTTTGGGTTGTTTTTCTTCAAACAGTTCGTCCATAGTTCCTCTCATTACGCAATCGTTTTGCGGTACAGTTCCAAATACGTCTGGGCCGACTTATCCCACGACACATCCGTACGCATGGCGCTGCGCATCAAGCGGTTCCACAGCACGCGGTTTTTCGTGTAGATAGCAAGGGCCTTTACCAGCGCATTATAAATGCCGGCATCCGTAAACGAATCAATGAAAAATCCCGTGGCGGTATTTTCATTTTTCCCCGTAAATCCTACTACAGTGTCTACCAACCCCCCTACTTTGGATACCACCGGCAACGTACCGTACTTCATGGCAATCAGTTGCGAAAGTCCGCACGGCTCAAAGCGCGAAGGCATCAAAAACAAATCAGCCCCCGCATAAATTTTATGGGCCAGTTCCTCATCCAAGCGGCCGGTATAACTGACCGACCCCGCATAAGAACGGGCCAAACTTTGGTAGGCTTTTTCCAGCATCGGGTCGCCTTTGCCCAAAACAACAAATTGCACTTGCTTATGCAGTTTTTCAATGAGGTTTAATACCACATCCAACCCTTTTTGGTAGTCCAACCGTGAGACAATCCCCACCAGCGGCTTCGTTTCATCCTGCGTAAGTTTGCAGTGTTGTTGCAAGGCACGCTTGGCGGCTAATTTGCCGCGCGTGGGGTCACTG
>ONQH01000141.1 GCA_900319885.1 Candidatus Avelusimicrobium ruminicola | reverse complement strand
CTCCCGTTTTTGGATTAATTAAAGGATGAAAAACTTTTGAAACAAAAATTACTTGAGGTGGAGAATTGGGATAATCAGGTGGTATATGAATTTGATATTTGAAAATACCATCTCGATATATACCTTCTCTTGGGAAAATAATTCCTGAAAATTGGCTACATCACTTTTGGCCCCGTCACTTACAAAAATCTCATCCGGTGCAATCTCAATTCCCCGGGCCTGATAGTCATGCGCGGCGATGGCTTGGCGTAAAAATTCATAGCCTTGTTCCGGGCCATAGCCATGAAACGTTTCTATTTGACCCATTTCTGCGGAGGCTTGCCGCAGTGCCTCCACCACAGCCGGCACTAAAGGCTGGCTTACATCCCCAATTCCCAAACTAATTACAGGGGATTGCGGGTGGGCCTCTTTATAAGCACGTACGCGTTGCGCAATAGTAGAAAATAGGTAACTTCCCTGCAGACGCAGGTAATTTTCATTTAATTGTGTCATAATTCTATTTCTCCCTCAAAGACCTTTTGAGCGGGACCCGTCATAAAAATTTCCTTTTTATCCTGCCAGGCAATGTGTAACTCCCCCCCGTCCAGTTTGACCGTAATGGAGGATGTTGTTAATCCTTGGGTTATGCATGCTACTGCCGTAGCGCACGATCCTGTTCCGCAGGCTCGCGTAATACCGGCTCCACGTTCCCATACACGCATACGGACGGTGTTTTTATCCAGCACTTGCACAAATTCCACATTGGTTTTATGCGCAAACGCCGGATGCGTTTCCAATAAGGGGCCCCATTTTTCTACCGGGAAAGATTCAACATTATCAACTAAAATTACAAAATGCGGATTGCCCATCGAGACCGCCATCCCCTCAAATTTCTTTTCCTCTACCTGCACGGTCAAAGGGGCAATTTGCTTCGCGGCTCCCATGTTCACCCTTACTAAATTTTTTTGCACATCTATAATTTCTGTATCAATAATTCCGGCCAAGGTTTCCAAAGTCACGTGCTGTTTGCCAGATTGGCCTGTTTGTGCCAGGTGCAAGGGCACACAGCGCGAAGCATTACCGCACATTTCCGCTTCACTACCGTCACTGTTAATAATCCGCATACGAATATCCGCTACCTGAGAAGGCAGCAGCAACACCAAACCATCCGCGCCAATCCCCGTATAGCGATCACAAAGTCGACGCGCCAACGGGGCAGGGTCTTTCACAGCCAAGGCTGTGGCACCCGTCAAAAAGATGAAATCGTTTCCCAAGCCATTATATTTAGTAAAGTGCATAATATTTATTTTATAAAAACAACGTACGAATTTGCTAAACTATTTTTAGAAATAAAAAAGGGAGATTATTATGGACGTAAAAACCGCTATTGAAACACGCCACAGTATCCGCCGATTTAAGATGCAGGCCGTGGAACGTGAAAAAATAAATGAATGCTTGGAATCGGCCCGGATGGCCCCCTCAGCATGTAACTCACAACCGTGGCATTATATTGTAATTGATGACCCGAAACTAAAAGAATCCTTTTGCAACGAAATCTTTAGCGGAATTTATTCTATTACCTCCTGGGCAGCCAAGGCACCTGTGCTGGTTGCAGTCGTATCCGACAAAGGCAATTTTACCAGCAGGCTGGGTAATTTCTTTCGCAAAACGGAATTTTATTTGGTAGACCAGGGAATTTCGGGAGAACACTTTGTGTTACGCGCCTGGGAATTAGGCCTGGGTACATGCTGGATTGGTTGGTTTAATTCCAATAAGGCAGAAAAATTTTTTAAGTTACCCCATGGGCAAAAAATTGAACATTTATTTGCGGTAGGATACCCGGACGAGGACCTGGAAAATGCCGGCATCCACGGGCGCAAGAAACTGGAAGACATCGCTAGTTACAACCGATATAAATAAACGCCAATTCAAAAGAGCCTCGCATACTGCGAGGCTCTTTTTTATAGTTTTTAATCACGCGGACTCTTTATTTTTTCTTTGACGAAGACTTGGGTTGTGGAGTCTGGGAGGGTTTATTACATTTGGCAAGTAACGACGTAGGACTGTAGGCCTGATTTGCCAAACCTTCTTTTGCTCCCACAGAAACCAGATAATTATAAATTTCCTTTTGGCACGTTCTCCCCGCCCAACCTAACGGAGTCAGTTCCGGTACATTTTTAGCCGGACTAATCTTATATTCCAACATCAGTGCCAATTGTCCTTTGGCGCGCGCTTTTTGGACCAACCACTTAAGCAATTCCGCATTTTTGGTGGCTACCGCAATATGCAGCACATTGCCCAAAGAGGACACTTCAAATAATTTAGCCCCTTCACTTACAAAGTAGTCTGCCAGTTGTTTTTGGTTATTTTCCACCGCCACCAACAAAGGAGTGCGACCTGCTTTATCTTTAGACGAAATCAGCATGCGATCTTCTTGTAATAATTCTTGTACACGCGCCAAATTTCCCTTAGCGGTAGCCTCAAAAATATTTTCTTCTTTTTCCGTGTTTTCGGTTTCTTTTTGTTTCGCCAACAGTTGCGCATTATCTTGCGCTATAATTGCGTTTTCTACTTCGCGAATATCTTTATTAAACCATTCCAGTACTTGTCCGCGTCCATTTTTTTGAGCAATGGCATATGGAACTAGGCCGTTATTGGCGGCAATGGTCGGGTCTGCTCCTGCCGCAAGCAAACGTTTTACCACTTCCACATTTCCTTTAGCGGCCCCCCAGTATAAGGCGGTTTCACCGGCTTTGTTTTGGGCATCCACATCCAAAGGGGCCTGCATAGTCTGCGGCATCAGCAACATTTTAATAACTGCCGGATGATTATACCGCGCCGCATAAATTAACGCCGTATTTCCGTCCTTATTAGCAGTGTTAATATTGGCCCGGTAGGCCAGCAAATTTTGCACGCTGGGCAAATCACCCAAAGAAGCCGAAATAATCAACGGGCTATTTCCTTTTTCATTGGCAATATTGGGGTTAATGCCACCTTTATATTCAGGGGTAATCCCTTCCTTTACACCGCTGGTTAAAAACAGTTCAATCATAGGCACATTGCGTTTTTCAAGTGCCACGTACAAAGGCGAATGATGATAATTATTCTTCGCATTGATATCGGCGCCGGAATATACGAGACGTTGTGCAATTTCCGTATGACCATTATATAGGCTACGCAATAGGGCGGTATCTTTGGTAAAGGCATTGGGTTTATTGACATCTACCCCGGATAGAATCAATTCTTCCACCGCAGAATAATTGCCTAACGTAGCAGCCGCTACCAAAATAGGATCTCCCTTCGTATTAACAATATTAGGGTCCTTTACTTTCTCCGATAAAATATCTAAGAAGGCCTGCGTATCTTTTTTTTGCAAAGCGGCAGTTAGTTCGTCAGCAATTTCCGTCGGCGTTTGTGTAATTAAAATTTTAGCCGGGCTTGTTTTGGAAGATTTGAAAGGAACCCAGTTACTCTTAAAAGTAAAAGCCAACAGAATAACCACCGGTACAGCCGCCACTATGGCCAAGGAAGTCCACGGTTTGCGTTTGGCTACTTGTACCGTCTTAGCCACTTTGCTATCTGGCGGAACAGTAATCTTTGACAGAGTATGTTTTTTAGGTCTAGGTGCTGACATAAGCGTTTTACTTGTGTGATTGTTTTAATTTAATTAAGGCACTATGCGCGGCCGCCTGCTCTGCTTGTTTTTTATTATGTCCCTTACCGGTGCCTAATTCTTGACCGTTCAAACTTACGCGCACGGTAAAAGTTTTATCGTGTTCGGGGCCGACGGTCTGGATAACTTCATATAGGGGCGTATGCGGGCCTTTTT
>ONQH01000060.1 GCA_900319885.1 Candidatus Avelusimicrobium ruminicola | reverse complement strand
TTTGTGGTGCAAAACGCGCAAGGCAAACAAATAGCCGCCGGAAAAGCCGGGGAGAAGTGGAGTGTCATCCTCAAAAACAATAAACCCTTTTTGCAAAGTCCCGCCGGGCGGCAGATTGCCTTTACCAAATCGCTTACCGTCATCCCGCAGGTGGAATCCCCCACCCAGGCCCCCACGTTTATCGTCAAAAATTTAGTCAGCGGCCCGGGGATGAGTTGGGCCAGCGTAGGGGCCAAAGAGTACCGCGGCAAATTGGAAGTGTTGCACAACGCCTCGGCCCAAACCCTGGTGCCAATCAATATCGTTTCTTTGGATGAATATGTCCAGGGGATTATCGCCTCCGAAATGCCCAAAGGCTTTCCCACCCAGGCCTTACGCGCGCAAGCGGTGCTGGCCCGGACCTATGCACTTAAACACCTTGGTAAACACAAAAAACAAGGCTATGATTTGTGCGATACGCAAAACTGCCAAGTGTACAACGGCGTAAGTGCCGAAACCGACGCCGGCAACGCCGCGGTGGAAGCCACGCTGGGCGAAGTGCTTACCTATGAAGGCAAACCCATTGAGAGTGTGTTTTCGGCCAACTGCGGCGGGGCCACGCAAAGTGCCAAAGACGCCGGCTGGAACGCTACGCCGTATTTGGACACCGTGTCGGATTATCAGGAATTTGATTTCCAACACATTGAGCCTTATCACTTTAAGTCGCTCTTGCAATATCCGCCGGCCGCTTACAGTAAGTACGACAAAAACGTCAGCATGGCGGCCTTCCGCTGGGCGCGTGTGGTGAGCGAGCCGCAACTGCGCACCGTCATCAAAAACCAAAAGAAAGATATTGGCCAAATTACCGCGCTCATCCCGTTGCAACGCACCCGCGCCGGATACGTCACCAAATTATTAGTCCAGGGCACGAAAGGCACTGTGACGCTGGATAAAGAAAACGTCATCCGCAATAATTTAAGTTTAGGGATGCTGCGTAGCAGTTATTTTATTGTGCAACCCAATTACGAAAATCACCAACTCAAATACTTTGTCTTTTACGGAGGCGGTTGGGGCCACGGGGTAGGTTTCTGCCAAACCGGGGCCGCCGGACGTGCCGACGCCGGACAGGGCTATCAAACGATTTTGAAACATTACTTTCCGCTGGCCGAACTTTCCCCCGCGTTGTAACGTCCCCTCAAAAAATTGTGGTATTAAAGTAAATTTGGTATAATATGTCAAGGGAATTTTTATGATGCACCGGGAAGAAGCACTTTTGCAAAACTATCGGGATATTTGTTCTTCCTTGAAAGCCGCCGCCGAACGGGTGGGACGTGAGGCGCAAAAAATTACCCTCTTGGCCGTAGTAAAATACGCAAGTGATGAAGATGTGCTGGCCCTGCTAAAACAGGGTGTGTTGACGGATGTGGGTGAGTCCCGCGTGCAGCAGGCTTGGGCCCGCTGGCAGGAAGATCCCCGCTTTGCTCCCTTTAGCAAAGTACGCAAACACTTTATCGGGCATTTACAGACGAACAAAGCGGCCAAGGCCGCCCAACTGTTTGATTTTATAGATTCTATAGATTCACCCGAAACAGTGCGCGCGCTGGCCAAGCATGTACCGGCCGGCAAAATACTACGGGTATTGGTGCAGGTAAAATTGACCCACAAACAAACGCAATCCGGCTTGCCGTTGCCACAGGCGCGCCAATTAGCCGCCCGGTTGCGCGGGGCCTTTGAAAATATTGACGTGTGCGGATATATGGCAGTAGCCCCCCAAGGGGCCGACGCCCCCACCTTACGGGCCTTATTTAAGCCGCTGGCACACGCGTTTGAAACCGATTTTGCCACCCATCCCCAGGCGCAATTATCGTTAGGGATGAGTGAAGATTTTGAAATTGCGGTGGAGGAAGGCTCAACCTTGCCGCGGATTGGAAGTTTGCTTTTTAAGTAAGATTTGGAGGGGATATGATTATAAAAGTTCGTTTAATTCCGGGCGCGGCACGCAACGAAGTGATTAGCCGCATTGGCAGCGTGCTACGGGTAAAAATTAAAACCAAAAAGGTGGATGATGACCCGGCAAATGCTATGATGAAAACCTTCCTGGCGGATTTCTTTGACGTAAAAGAGGACAGCATTATTTTGGTAAAAGGTGCCAAAGGCAAAGAAAAAACCGTAGAAGTACGCGACAAAAGCGAAGAAGAACTTCGCCAAATTATGGATGCGATTCCGTAGGCCTAGCACCCTTTTCGTCACAACTCTTTCCCCGCTCTACGCGGGGATTTTTATTTCCCCCTTTCTGGGTCCTTTGGTCCCGCAGGTCCTAGGTCTTTTTATTGTTTTAGATTGGGTCTTAATCTCCCTTGAAAATCTCCCGTTTAAGCGTATACTAATAGTACAGGCAATACCATTAAGTATGCCAAGGAGAGAGTATGAATACGTGGATATGTCGGATCTTAGCAGTGCTATTCTTCATCAATACGCTACCGGTAGAAGCGTTTGCCAAAAAGAAGATTAATGCACCTAGATTCAATCAAGAAGCCTTAACCCAAAAAGTAGAAAATGCCGTTTCCGAAGAGAACAAATTTAAGCAAGAAAAAGCCGAATTAGAGGCTTATCTTGCCCAAAAGGATTTGTCCCCCCGCGAACGCGACTTTGCCAATTTGGAACTTGAAATTGTCAACCTGAACTTAGAGTGGATTAACGAAATCTCCAAAGACTCCACCCCTTATGATGACATCAACACACGTATTGCTAGGTTATATACCAAACGCATTGATGATTTAAAAGCGCGCGAAGCCGTTTTGGAAAAATTAGAAGCATTAAATGATTTTTACCAAAGCGCCAATTCATTAACTTGGGTAGGGGCCGGCACCGCTGCTTTACATAATGAGGCCACCCAACTGCATAGCGACGCGGTAAGACAAGATGAAGCCTTCCATCAAGAAAAACAAAAAATCCACGAAGACAAACAACGCCTCATGGGGCATTATACCAACCCCACAGATGCTATTACTACCGGCCGCACCGAATACAGACTCTCTCCCGATCAAATGGCCCAACAGCAATCCCAAATACTGGACCTGTGGGAACAAGATAAAATTACCATGGAAGATCTAATTGAATATTTAGATCCTATCAATGGCAAACCTTTTGCCACCCACGCAGCCGATACCTCCGACGCAGCCGAACTGTTGTATATTTTCTTCCTTTCTTATAATTCCAATACCGTTGCGCTGGACAGCGAAACTAAAACGCACGCCTTGTGGATGGCCAAACGCTTAAAAGCACGTGTTCTGCACCTGTTAAATACACAAACGTTCGGTTTTATTGAGGCACGTTCTCACCTGGCTTTACTGCTTGAACAAGTAGATGTGTTCTTAAAACAAAATTATACCGAAACGGAACAAGAAAAAGCAGACGACCGCAACCGCCCCGGCTATGATATGATCACCAAAGAACTCAACGCCGGGTTACAGACTTATTCCAACTGGAAAGTCGGCAATGTAACGCAATCGCTCTATAATGAGATAGTTAAACACATTGAAAGCAAACCTTCGCAAGATAGTGCATCGTACGAGCAATTACGCGTCAACTTATCTGTCTTGGTACACCATTTAATAGCCGTCAATAACCTGCCCAAATTAACTTATTTGTTAACTAAAATCAACAAAGACGGCAATGAGTTAAACGGGTATTACTCCGCCTTAGTCATTGAATATTTCGGCGCTTTGTACAACGTGCTCTTAACCATCCCCACGTCGCACGAGCAACAAGTATGGTTTAAGCAGTTGCTCTCCGTCGCCGCCGCCCCGCAAGGGACCGTGGATAACACTAAAATTACCAACGCCGCCAACGTGCGTGTGCAAGCCTTGGCCTTAGCCGCTATGTTGCGTGAAGCCAGCGAAGGCAAAACCTATACGCCGTATGAAGGCAGTAAAATAACCGACATGCCTTACTTGAAAAAAGGGATTTTTAATGAGCAGAATTTCCGTCAAACTATGGCCGCCTATGCGGTAGACCTGTATGCGCCTACCCGCCCGATTAACGTATCTAAACACTATACCAATCTCTCCACCCCGGTTCAAGAGTATGGCTTGGGCAGAGGAGATGAATTGGCTCAATTTAGCCAATATTTGTCCTCCATCTTCGGTGCCTTCTTGCCGGTGCAAGAGCCGGAGATGAAAACGGAACGCGTTACGGAAGGGTTGCGCCGCGGCTGTGAAAGACGCAGATACACCGGTAAACTGCGCATGATGCAACGCGCCGAATTACTCAGAACCAAAAATCCGTCTCAGCACCTCCAAGTCTATGGGGTAGACGAAGAAGGAAAGGCTTATACCCAAGACGAAGCCAAATGCTCCCGCGAACCCAGCATTATGCGCTTTGGCAATGAAGGCTTCACCGTGGTAGTATTTGACAGCAACGGGGATGCGTGGGCTATGGAAAACACATTGCCCAACAACCGTTACCTGGAATTTGAAGCGATTGCCGCCGATATTATGTGGGAAGCCTTCACCTGGTATCTGTGGGGTGCCGCCTTCAAAGCCGTAGGATATGCCTGGAAAGCCGGCAAAGCCGCCCTAATTGCGGGCCGCTCTGCTGTCAAAGCCAGCAAAGGCTTCAAATTAGCCCGCTTTGAAAGCAAATTCTCTCAAGTGTGGAAATACAGCACCGGCGCTTGGCAAAAAGAAATGGGTGTTATGAGCATTACCAAACAAGGCAAGGGCATGCTCCAAAGACTCTCTATACGTCAAAGCCAAGGGGGCGAATACTTTATCGTGGATGTTGCCCGCGAAGGGTTCCAAAACCAAACGCTTAAAATTGCAGCCGAAGGGATCGCACCGCGCACCTTAAAAGGACGTGTACTGCTTAACCGCGCCATCCAACGCGAATTAAGAGGCATCTCCGCCAGATCGGCCCAAACTGCCGCCAAAGGTTCTGCCAAAGCCACCAGCAAAGCCGGCCAAGCCGTTGAACGCACTTCCCAAACGTCGTTTGGTAAAACACTGTCCAAAGTAGAACAAAGTGCCTTAAGAGATGAGCAGGCTGTTGTACAAGCGACCCGCAAAGAATTAGCCACCGGCCGTTCCTTTACCGTGGTAGAAACGCCTGCCGGCAGAGTGGTAACACCTGCTAACTCTAAACTGGTCAGCCCCACCGGCGGCTTACCCAGCAATTTCAAACTGGACCCGGCCACCAACAATATCTTCAATGGACAAACCGGTGAATATGTAGGAACGGTTTTAGCCGAAGGCGAACAAGCCACCCAAGTGGCCCACAACGTAGCGCAAGGGATGATCTTGGGAGGCAACCCGGTACCGTCCCGGATCGTAGCGAGCTACTTAGGCAGCCGCTACCCGATCGTGAAAGACATGGTGGGTATTACCAAACTGATGATTGCTTTCCAAATAGCCGATCCTTACGTGTATCAATTATACACCAAACCGTATAATGAAAATTTCGCCAAAGAACAAGATGCCTATTTCTCTAAAAAACACCAGTTGGATCAATCGTCCAAGCAAGAAGAGGCCGAAGAAATTGACGACAGCAATTACCTGGCCAAAGTACAAGGGGTGCATCCCGATGAAAACGATTCCAGCTGGGCGGCTTTCTCCGGTATGTTCTTAGCCGTCAACCAAGGCCTGAACTACATCTTACCCGATTGGGCCCAACGCGGACGCCGCTGGTTATTCAAGAAAACCGAACAAATTATTGAAGCCGTAGACGGCCCGGTGAAAGGCTTATTCCCCGGTAATGTAGGCGAAGCGTTGCCCACCCCGGCGCAAATCATCTTGATGCCCGGCGTGTTAATCGGCGACCCGTCCCCCGTCGTGGAAGATGGCAGCGCGGCGGATGCCCAATACAGCATGGCGGCCCACAATCAAAATGTGAAAAAAGCGATGGACGGCCATGATGCTAAAGAAATTAAAGCCGCCAATGACAAAGAAATCAAGGCCATTAAAAAGGAAATGCAAAACTTCCTCAAAAATGAAGACATAAAAGCTTTCTTAAAAGCACTCCCGAATGGCGAAACGCAAATGAAAACCGTCTATAATGCTTACATCAAAGCGTTAGAAGCGTCTAGCGCCCTCGCTCCGACTGACTTAAAGAAAGCGCAAGAGATGGTAGAAAATGCCTTCAAAGCGTTTATCAAACAAAAAGCCGATATTTTGACGAGCGGCATCAAAGCCTTCTTGGTAACCGAAAAAGCGCAAACCCTGAAAGACCAGACGGAAATCTTTGAGCAGAACTTTCCGAACTATTTCTCTAAAGAGAAAAAATTTCAGGATAAAATGACCAAGATTATTAACAACTTCTACGAAGAACGCGAGCAAGCCTTGGTGGCCTTCTATACCGCCGACCGCGAGGCCCTTGACTCCAAGAAAGATCCCACGGCGTTGCAAAATGCGGCCCAAG
>ONQH01000050.1 GCA_900319885.1 Candidatus Avelusimicrobium ruminicola | reverse complement strand
CCCGCTTCTTTAAGTTTGACTTCGGCTACTTTGAGGCCTTTTTTCGGGTCGGCATTGTTGATTTCCAGTACCGTCTTTTTAGTCGGTTCCAGCCCTAATTGTTCGCTGGCAATTTTGACTACTTTCGGATCCGGTTCCACCGGGGTTTTGCCGAAATAGCCCAGTACCATTTTGCCATAGCCGGGGGTGATTTTCTTCCACGGGCCGGCCATTACGTTGGAGTAGGCTTGTTGGAAATAGAATTGGGAAACAGGCGTGACCGAAGTTCCAAATCCGCCGAGTTTCACACATTCGCCCATGGCTTTTACTACTTCGGGGAATTTGTCAAAGGTGCCGTTGTCGCGCATCATTTGCGTATTGGCAGTTAAGGCACCGCCGGGCAACGGAGAGAACGGAATAATCGGGTTGACGGATGTGGCCTCGGGTGGTAAGAAATATTTGGCCATGCAATCTTTGAATACGTTTTCTGCTTCTTGGATTTTCTTGGGGTCAATATCCAGCGTATATTCGGTTCCGCGTAAGGCGTGCCACATGGTCAAAATGTCGGGTTGGCAGGTGCCGCCGGAAACCGGTTGCATGGAAAGGTCTAAACTGTCGGCTCCGTTTTCAATAGCGGCTAGGCAGCAAGCAATGGCGTTGCCGGCTGTTTCGTGTGTGTGAAACACAATTTTGGTACCTTTGGGTAACAATTTGCGGGCCATCGCCATCGTTTTGCCAACGGTGTGCGGCGTGGAAGTGCCGGAGGCATCTTTGAAACAAACGGAATCAAACGGCACACCGGAATCCAAAATTTGGCGTAAGATTTTTTCGTAGAAAATTTCATTGTGAATTTGACCGGTAGTATCCCAGCCGGGGGCCAAGGACATCATAGTCACACAAATTTCGTGTTTTAGGCCGGCTTCGTGGATGCATTTACCGGAATAGATTAAATTGTTGACGTCGTTAAGGGCATCAAAGTTGCGGATGGTAGTGGTGCCATGTTTCTTAAATAGTTGGGCATGGGCTTTAATTACGTCGGAAGGTTGGCTATCTAACCCTACTACGTTTACCCCGCGGGCGAGGGTTTGCAAGTTGGCATCCGGTCCGGCCGTTTTGCGGAAGGTATCCATCATGTCAAAAGCATTTTCGTTGCAGTAGAAGAATAACGCTTGGAAACGCGCCCCACCGCCAAATTCCATGTGGTTAATACCGGCATGTTTGGCAGCTTCTACGGCGGGCATAAAGTCTTTGGTTAAGACGCGCGCCCCATAGACGGATTGAAATCCGTCACGAAACGCGGTAAGCATAAAGTTAATTTTTTTCATAAATTTTTCTCCTATTTACCTTGAAATCTTTTGGCTGCGGCAATGGCTAGCGCAATAAGGGCATTGTCTTGCATAGCGGGTACGGTCTGCGGGAAATATTTTTCCATGGCGGCTACCGCAATGCCTAATAATTTCATCATACCGATGAGAATTACCAAAAATACAAACACAACCAACATCCCAATAACGGTGATGTTGCCGGCTTGTGCAATTAAACTTTCACTCATACTTGTAAGTCTCCTATTAAAATTTCCTGCAGGCCGCTGTTGGTTTGTACTAGCAGCGTGCCCCGCGGGGATAAATCTTGTGCAATTCCGCTTAAAGCGGCGGTCCCGTTTTTAATGGCAATTTGTTTACCCAAGAACGGGAAACGCTCTATATAGGCCGTGCGTAGGACCTCAAAACCTTGGGTCAAAACAGCCTGGTAACGTTGGAAAAATAAATTTAATACTTCTTGCAAAAAGACTTCTTTATCAACACGAACGCCTAATTCATAGAGAGAAACAGCCGGTTGCCCTACGTGGGATAAATCTTTTTGGGCGATATTTATTCCCACCCCCAGCATAATACAGGCAATGTGTCCGTCTTGTGCAACCGCTTCACTTAAAATACCGCATAGTTTTTTACCGTTTACTTGCACGTCATTGGGCCATTTGAGGTTGGGGGCAACTCCGTATTTTTCAACAGCTTGGCAAATAGACAAAGCCATCAGTTGGGTTAAATTAGCCAAGAAATTGGATTGCGTAGGTTTTAAGAGCATAGAAAAATACAATCCGCCAGGTTGGCTAATCCACAGGCGGTCAAAGCGGCCCCGTCCGGCGGTTTGCTGGGCGGCGACCACGACGGTTCTATCATCTAATTGCTTGTAGTGTTCTTTGAGGTACGTCTGCGTGGAACTTAACGTCTCAAAATATAAAATGTCACTCATAAAAACCTATTAATAACATTATATAATTTTAAGACGGTGCCAGGCAACCCATGAAGAAGGTTGCCTGGTAGTTCATTTTCTCAAAATTGATTGGGAGAGGCTAATTTGGCTGGTTCGCGTGTTTAGCCGCAAATAGAATAGCGGCAATCATGCTTTGGGGAGCTGCCTTGTGTTGCCCGGCAATATCAAAAGCGGTACCGTGTGCGGGGGAGGTGCGTAAGAAAGGTAAGCCGGCTGTGATATGTACGGCCGGTTCCCGGGCGGCCAGTTTTAACCCTAACAGGGCCTGGTCATGATACATACAAAGCAGTCCGTCATACGTTTGGTGCAAATGGGCAATCCATGCGGCGTCCGTGGGGAGCGGTCCTTTTACGGCATATCCTTGGCGGCGTAAGGCGCGTATTGCCGGGGTAAGTATCGCATTTTCTTCGTGACCGAATTTCCCGTCATCACTGGCGTGCGGGTTGAGGGCACATACCCCTATGTTTGGGGAGGCAATACCTAACTTTTCAAGCGCTTTTATAAAATGGACTGCGCAAGATTTTACCCGTTTAATCGTAAGTAACTGGGGCACGTCTGCCAGTGCAAAATGCTCGGTCACTAGCGCACATCGTATTGTCCCCGCGCAAAACATCATGAGGCCATCCGCTCCTGTACGCGCACGCAACAGTTCGGTGTGTCCGGTAAACGGGATTCCTGCCAAGCGCCAACTTTGTTTGTTAATCGGTGCGGTTACTAGGGGGAATCCTGTTTTAAGAGCCAATTTGATGCCGGTTTCTACCGCTTGGAAACTTACACGCCCTCCAAGTTGGGTTGGGCGCGGTTTGCCGGTTAAAACAGCCGGCATATCTATAGGCAGTAGCCGTGCTAAACCGGTGTTAAATCCCGCTTTTGTAAGGGAACGAGGCTCCCCAATGACAACCGGGACGCAGGCTTGCCGCACATGCGGATGTTGCAGTGCTTGAACGGTGATTTCGGGGCCGATCCCTAAAGGGTCGCCGGCGGTAATGAGTACAACGGGTTTAGACATATAAAATAATCCCCCGTTTGCGCGGGGGATAAAAACTTATTTCATCTGTTTGGCTTGAGGTTGTTTGGCTTCCTCTTGTTTGGAGGGGGCCTCCGCTTTTTTGGCTTGTTCGGCGGCAATGGCTTTATCCAGTTCAAATTCCTTCGTTACTTTGATGTCAGCCTTGTCGGCTAAATCGCCTAAGAATTTGGCTTGCGCTTCCAAGATGCGGGTTTGGGCGATATACTGCCCTAAGTCATTTTTAATTTCATCATAAGAAATGGTGCGCGCAGCCCGTTTTTCTTTTACTTTAATGAGGTGATAGCCGACTTCGGTTTTAATTGGTTCGCTGACTTTTCCCACAGCGAGCGAGAACGCTTTGGCATCAATTTCTTTAGGAGCAATCCCTTTGATTAAAATCATATCTCCGCCGGTGGTTAGGGCTTGTTTATCTTCGGTATAGGTTTTAACCGCAGTAGAGAAATCCATCCCGCCATCTAACTCTTTTTTAATTTTTTTGGCCAGTTCGGCTTTTTTGGCTACATCCGCCGCACTCATATCTTTGGTAGTGGCTAAATAGATATGCCCAATGCGTACTTGTTCGGCAGAGAGTTGTTTCAGTTTGGCGGCAATGGCTTGTACTTCTTGCAAATGTTGCGGATCGGCTTTTTCCATTTCTTTTATTTTTTTAGTATTATTTTTGAGGACCACTTGTACTTCGTCGTACAAGGCTTTGGCGTCCGCTTCTTCTACGGGTTTAATCATCTTTTGAAGTTCTTGCTCTAAAAATTTGCGTGAAGCAATTTCTTTGGAGAGTTTATTCTTGTAAGATTTCAAACTCATGCCTTGTTTTTTAAGTGCTTCGGTAAAGCGTTTTTCGGCCCCTTTGGGGTCTTCTTTGCCGGTTTTTTCGTCCACAATAAAACGGGATTTGATTTCGGCCAACCCTTCGTCCAATTCGGAATCTTTAACGGTGATTTTGGCTTCTTCGGCGGCTTGGTAGACCAGTTCTTTGGAAACTAAATCTCTAAGCACTTCTTTGCCCAAAATATCTTTGGCATAAGGGCGTTCTAGCACTTGGGGAGCGGTGGCTTCGTACTGTTCTACCACGCTTTGCAAATAGGAATCATATTCAGAGGCTAGGATCGGTTTGCCATTGACGGTAGCCACGGAAGATTCCATTACTTTGGCTTGGGCACTTACACAGCAGGCCGCCAGCAATAACGCAGCTAAGATACTATTTGTTTTCTTCATAAATGTTAACCTCGTATTGTTGTTTCAAGGTATCCAACAGTTCGTCCAAATGCTGATTTTGAAGAATCTGTTTGATACGTGGGGTGGCTTGTTCCAAACTAAGCCGGTTTTCCCCTGTTTTCATTATTATATGAAATCCTTGCGGAGTTTTGAAGAAGCCTTGCACTTTACCGGTGGGAGAGTTGGCCGCTACGGCTTCTAAATTATCTAAATATTCCCCGGGCATAAAAGTAAGCGTTTGCAAAGACGCGGGCGCGATATTATGCTGGCGCGACATTTCCTTCCACCGGGCGGGGGATCCTTTTAAGATGCGTAGTGTTTGGTCGGCCGTTTGCGCGTTATCCATAATGATTTGCTTAATGGTCATTTCATAGGGATATTTTTTATAGTAGGCTTTAATTTCTTGTTCGGAAGGTTCCAATTCCTTCCCGTTTTTTTCATACCAGGTGCGAATCAACGCTTCTTGGGCAAATTGCTCGTAGATGCTATCTAACTGGGCGCGTTTTTGTTTCAGCGCCTCCTGATAATCTTTGTCGTGGGTGAATCCGGTGTCGCGTGCATCTTGTAAAATCAATTTTTCACGCAGTAAAATTTGTAATAGATTTTGCTTGCCAAAAGAAGTTTGGGCAAACTGTTGGTCTTTTTCGTCCAACAGACTTAGCGCGTGCTGCATATCCTGCTGGGTAATGGAAATATCCGCTCGGGAGTGTACCGGGGCCGGATGGGTTGGCTGGTCTTGCTTTTTACAAGCCGCCATACTCAAACAAATCATCCCTAACAGTACAGTAAAATACTTCATATATATACTATATCATTTTTGAGTGGATAATAAGCGATGGAAAAACAGCAGCGCCTCTTGGGCAAACGCGAGAGGCCGCGTTTTAGCGGGACAGTTAATACGTAACCCGTATCCGTTTTTTGATTGCAAAAATTGTACGTTGTCGGCCCCGTACTGCGCAAACAGTTTTTCAGGTAACTGCTCGGGCAGGTGAGTTTGTTTGGTAAATTGAAACTCCAGGGCCGGGTCCATCCAATCCAGCGCATAAATGCCTAAGGCGCCAGCTTGGTTGGCCAAGGAGATAATTTCTACCAAATGGGATAGTTCCTCGGGGGCGGGGCCGCATTGTTGCGCTAAACGCATTAAAATGGCTTGTGTTTGCGCCCGGTCCGCACTCATGAGTTCTTTATACACTTTTAAGCGTTCGGCTTCGTCAGGCAAATAATCGGGCGGGATATAAGCGGCCAGCGGCAAATTGACCTTGGCTTGCAGTTTGCGTTGCACGGGTTGTCCTTTTAAGGCCTAATAATTCCCCGGCACCGCGGATTTCCATATCGCGCAGTGCCAAACGAAACCCACTGCCCAGTTCCCCAAATTCCATCAGCGCCGCCAAACGTTCTTTAGCCTCGGCGGTGGGGTCTTTGGTGGGGCGCGGATTCCAGCGTACGGCCGCCAGTTGGGCGTAGGAAGTGTCATCTTCCTCGTGTTTCTTAAATAACCAATCCGGGTGGAACAGATAGCAATAGGCTTTTTGGTCGGCACGTCCAATGCGCCCGCGTAATTGATACAGTTGCGCGAGCCCGAAATTTTGGGCATCTTCTACAATAAGGGTATTGGCGTTGCTGATGTCTATGCCAGATTCTATAATGGTAGAGGCTAGCAGTACGTCATATTTTTTTTGGTTAAAATCCCAAAGCGTTTGTTCCAGTTCTTTCTCGTTCATTTGCCCGTGCGCCATGCAAATACGTGCTTGCGGAACCAGTTTACGCAGAAAGGCCAATCGTTCCTGCATATCGCGCACGCTGTTATACACATAGTACACTTGCCCATTGCGGGCCAATTCTTGGTTAATAGCGGCGGCGGCCAGTTCGTCATTCCACGCGGTTACCACGGTTTTAATGGGGGTACGTCCGCGGGGAGGTGTATCAATAAGAGAAATGTCACGCAGGGAAGAAAGCGATTGATTGAGCGTGCGCGGAATCGGGGTGGCACTTAGCATGAGCGAGTGTACGCCCGCGCTTAACGCGCGGATTTTTTCTTTTTGTCTGACGCCAAAGCGGTGTTCTTCGTCAATAATTACCAAGCCCAACTCCTTAAACGCAATATCCTTGCTTAGCAAGCGGTGGGTGCCGATAATAATATCGCACAACCCGCTTTTGAGTTCCCCAATAATGCCTTTTTGTTCTTTAGCCGTTTGAAAGCGGCACAACATCCGTATATTGATGGGAAACCCCGCCATACGCTTGGTAAATGTTTTGTAATGCTGGTCCGCCAAAATAGTGGTGGGCACCAATACCATCACTTGCTTACCGGATAATGCTACTTTGAGGGCCGCACGCATGGCTACTTCCGTTTTGCCAAAGCCCACGTCCCCTACTAACACGCGGTCCATGGGTTTGGGGAGGTCTAAATCGTGCAAAGTCTCCTGGATGGCTTTTTCTTGCCCGGCGGTCAGTACATAGGGAAAGGAGTCGGCAAATTCTTCTTCTAAGCGGCTGTCCCCTATAATCACAGGGGCGGGAGTGGCTTGGCGCAAGGCTTCCAGTTTTAAGATTTCTTTGGCGGCTTTTTGCGCTTGCTCTTTGACGTGTTTTTTGACTTCCTTCCAACTGGTGCCGCCCAGTACCGATAGCGTGGGGCGTTTGCCGCCTGCGGAGATGTATTTCTGCACTTTCTTAAAATCATACATGGGTACATAAATGCGGCTGTTGCGGCGGTACTCTATTTTAAGGCAGTCGGTGGGGTTATCGGCTTGGTTCATAATCTCTAACCCCTCGTAGCGGCCGATACCGTAGTCGCGGTGGACTACATAATCACCGGGTTGCAGTTCCTTAAAGCGCACACGTTTGGCCTGTTCTACATCAAAGCGTTTTAGCACACGGGCCGCGCTGAAATGGCGGTTTAGAATTTCGTTAGATGTAATAAATGCCAGACGATTTCCCTCATCAGTAAATCCTTGTGTGAGGGGGGAAATTTTGAATTCCACCTGTTTGAATACGTCAAATGTATCCAGCAAATCGGTAATACGGTCTAATTCCCCGCGGTTTAAGCAGGTAATAATTACGTGGATGTGTTGCTTTACTAAACGTGTTACTTCTTGAGCCAGCAACGCGGTGTTGCCGCCAAAGGCCAAATTGGCTTTTAAGTTGGCATTATGTGCACTGGCTGCCGGAAGGGAAGTAATCACCGCGGCGGGTGCGTAGTGGGTAAGATCAAATGGGTTTTGCGGTTCGTCAAAAATATAAGCGGCCTGGGGTAGATAGTCGGCTAACCGGGCCGGTTTTTCGTCAAAGGCTAAGGGTAAGATCAGGGCCTCGTCTACCGATTCCCCTAAATTTTGCGTGTCTACATCAAAGGGGTGGATAGCCTCAATTTTGTTACCGGCAAAATACAAACGCAACGGTTCGGCGCGGTGCAGCCCAAAAATATCCACCACACTGCCGCGGGCGGCATATTGACCGGGGGTTTCGGCGTAGTCATCACGCGTATAACCGGCTTGCTCCAAAGCATCTAATACGTCTTGACGGTGCAGCGTATCACCCCGTCTAAAGGTGCGGATGCGCTGCTTAAATTCCCCACAAGCCGGCAAGGGAACCGATAGCCCTTCATACGGGATGCTAATGAGTAGCGGTTTCGCGTGAGAAGAAAGCAGTTGATATAAGAAAAACATTTGTCCCGTATCGGTACTGGGAAAAGAAAGCAGCGTGGCGTGGACGGCAAATTCATGCGCGGCGTGGTCAAAGTCATCCAAGTCTTGGTCACTCACAAATACGTGGGGGACATCCGGGCGTAATAAATGCTTGCACACAAAATACGCTTGGGCCGCCCCGTTGGGCAGCCCATAGTAATAAGTCAAAGAGGCAGCGTTCTTTTTCATAAAAACAGCTTAGAAACTTTGCGGTTCCGTGCCCGAAATAAACGCTTCTAAAAATTTGTTGCGTTCGGTGGGAGTCGCCAATTTGCCGGTTAAAGGATTGATGTACGCAAACGAAATCCCTTCCGGCACGGCAAAATCTTCGTTGGGTTCATCTTTTAAGATTTCTTCCATGATGGCTGTCCACCAGCGTGCGGTGGTGCTTCCGGTAAAGCGGGCTCCGTTTTCATGGGAAGTATCGTCGTCATACCCCATCCAGGCGGCGGCGGCTGTATGCGGGGTCATACCCACAAACCACATATCGCGGTGGCTTTGCGTAGTACCGGTTTTGCCGGCAATCGGGCGGCCCAAGCGATTGACGTAGGCGCCGCTCCCGCGTTGTACTACCCCTTTCATCATATACGTAAGTAAATACGAATGTTGGGGGGAAAACTCGGCCTGTTCAATCGGGATATGTTGTTCCAAAATGCGTCCGTTGGCATCTTCCACCCGTTCAATGTAATAGTTATCTGTATGAATACCCCCGTTAGCAAAGGTGGAAAGCGCGGCTAAATGTTCATCCATTTGTACCACACTCACCCCCAACGCCAAAGCCGGTACGCGGGGTAAATTAGCAGTAATGCCGGCTTTGCGGGCCACACGGATGACGTCCATTACGCCCACGGCATCAATTAAGTTGACGGCTACTAGGTTTTTGGATTTTTCCAACCCTTTGCGTAGCGTAATCCACCCTTCGCTTTTGCCCCCGTAGTTTTGCGGGACCCATACGTTGAAATCTTTGCTGGCAATAAAAGACTGGCGGGCCAAATCTAACGAATACAAGTCGGCATTTTCGTCAAATGCCTTCCAGTTTTTCCCGTCGTAATAAAACATGGTGGGTAAATCTTTCACCAAGGTAGCCGGCGTGTATCCTTTTTGCAAGGCAGCCATCCACACATAGGGTTTGAAAGAGGACCCCGGCTGGCGTTTGGCTTGCGTGGCACGGTTGAATTTGCTTTCGTCATATTCCCGTCCGCCTACCATCACGCGTACCGCACCGGATTTTACATCCCGCACCATAAACGCGCCTTGTAAACGCGGGGCTTTGTCGGAAGGATCGCGCGGTGTTTCTTCTTCGTCCGTTTGGGGCGCGTCGGCCTCGGAGTCTTCTGGGTCAAATTCAATGCCTAACCCTTTAGCTACTTGTTCATCAAAGTCGTTTAACCATTTATTCATGGTTTGTTCGGCAATTTTTTGTTGTTTAATATCAATGGTGGTATAAATGTTGAGTCCGGCTTTCCATAGCACGTCCATACCGTATTTAGGTTCTAATATGCGCCGGATATGTTCAATAAAATAGCGTCCGGGTTTATTTTCCACGGTGGCTTCCGGTTTTTGGGGCATGGGTTCGGCTTTGGCCGCTTGCAACTCTTCGTCCGTGATGTATTCTTGATCGTGCATCACATCCAGCACTAAATTGCGCCGCTGGCGGGAAACCTCCGGATTGGCAAAGGGGTTATAACGCCCCGGGGCGGGAATAAGGCCCACCAACAAAGCCGCTTCGCCGGTGGTAATATCTTGTAACTCTTTATTGAAATATTTTTTGGCGGCCGCTTTGACCCCGTAGGAGCCGCTGCCCAAGTAAATTTGGTTGAGGTATAACTGTAAAATTTCACGCTTGCTGAACTGGTGTTCAATTTGAATAGCCAAAATAATCTCGCGGATTTTGCGAATTAGTTTTTTCTTCTGTGTTAGGAATACCCCTCTGGAAAGTTGCTGAGTAAGGGTGGAAGCCCCTTGTTTGGCGCGCCCGGTAAGGGCATCGTTAAGTAGTGCGCGGAAAATGCCGCGGACGGAAAAACCGGGATGCGCAAAGAAGTTGCGGTCTTCCATGGCTACTACGGCGTTTTGTAAGTCCACCGGGATTTCTTCCAAAGGGACCATCATACGTTTCTCAATAGAAAATTCGTGAATTAGTTCATTGTTGCGGTCATATACTTTGGTTGTAAGAGAGGGGGTGTATTCCTCCATCTCATACACCGGCGGCAAGCCGGAAAGAATATAACGCATAAATACAGCCCCGGCCAAGATGACAACAACCAGTGCCACCAAAATAGCGGTAATAAACACTTTGGACTTTCTTAAGGAAGAGCGTACTTTAGCCATATATTTCTATTATATCAAAATATAGGGCCTTGAAATGTACTGCAAGAGGACTAGGCATATCTAATCAAAGTATAGTACAATAAAAGTAGAGGCAGATTATGTGTTCTAAGCCAATTTTCGCCAAAGCGGAAAGAAGCGTGCGTGTTTACTCCAGTCCTCGTCAAACTAAATTAGAAGCAAAGAGGAAGACCCCGGCCGAGCAAAATACGTCGTTTGTTTCTGCAAATAGTGTTACTCACAGCGTATTATTGTTCCAAACGCCTTCTTCGGTGGCGCGCGTGTGCTATGCTCCTAAAGGGGCAATCGCCCGCGAACTGCAACAACCGCAAGGAGTTCACCGGGAACAATTACAGCAGGCGTTTGACCGTTGCGAAGTATGCCGCTATGAGTGGCATTGGGAAAAAGGCACTGCGTTATGCACCAGCCGCACTACGCTCCTACCGCTTGCCGGGCCTACGGGTCAAGTAACAGAAGTAATGGCTATTACACAAGATATTTCACAATGGGCGGAACCTTCCCACCCCCACCAAGCGTTGCATGAGGGAAGCACCCCTAAGACGTTTGCACAACTGTTGCTTTCTGCGCGTGAAACAGAAAAGCGAGAGATTGCCAAAGCCTTGCATGATGAAATCGGTACGGCTTCGGTTATGTTATCGGCGTTGGTGAGTTTAGCCAAGCAGAGTGTGCGCAAAGGGGATACCCAGCAAATATTGGCTGATTTGGACCGCTTGCAGACGCAAACCCAGCAAAGCATGGAACGTTTGCGCACAATTATCGTAACGATTCGTCCTCCCAGTTTGGATACGGACGGTGCTTTGCGGGGCAGTTTGGAAACGCTGATAGAAGATGTATGTAAACTGGGGAGGCTTTCCTACCGGTTTTCCTGTGCGGAAAATATGTCCGAAAAAGGCATTTGTGACCAAGTAAAGATTTTGCTCTACCGTATTGTACAAGAGGCACTTAGTAATGTGGTAAAGCACGCCCATGCCTCCCAGGTTAATGTTTCACTTAAACGTCAAAAAGGGCAATTGTTTTTAACAATTCAAGATAACGGGGACGGCTTTGTACGGACCAAGGGGAATTCCCTGCATCACGTAGGGCTGTTGGCTATGAAAAATAGCGTACAGTTTTTGGGGGGACACCTGACTATTTCAAGTAAACTAGGCAAAGGAACGCGCATTGCGGCGGTTTGCCCATGTATGGTATATGAGGAAAAATAAATGACAATAAATATTATATTAGCGGACGATCATGCGTTGGTACGCCAAGGCGTACGCATGATGTTGGAAACTGCCGGCAAAGAATTTAAGGTAATTGGAGAAGTATCCAACGGCGAAGAACTACTTAAAATAGCACAAAAGACACCTGCCGATATATATATTGTGGATATTTCTATGCCGGTGCTCAACGGAATTGAAGCCGTACACAAATTGGTCAAAAAAGATCCCAAGGCCAACGTGTTGGTACTGAGTATGTATGATGACCGCGTGTCCGTGGAAAAGGCACTCAAAGCCGGGGCGAAAGGATTTGTGGTAAAAGTATCGCGGGCGGAAGAATTAGTAAAAGCCGTGCGCGAAGTGGCCGCCGGTCGGTTTTATTTCGGCGGAAAGATTTCTAAATTTTTAGTACAGGGCTTCTTGGGAAAACAGGCCCCTAAAAAACGAGGAACCCACTTAACCAATAAAGAGAAGGAAGTTTTGCAGTTGATTGCAGAGGGGTATAGCAGTAAGCAAATTGCACAGCATTTCACGCTTTCGCTCAATACCATCCATGTACATCGCAACAACATTATGCGCAAACTTGGTATTCACAAACAGGCCGAGTTGGTGCGCTATGCCCTTAAAGAAGGGATTGCCCAATTATAAGGAATTGCTATGCGTATTATTGCAGGAACAGCCCGCGGACGGCGGATATTTTCCGTCTCAAAAAATTTACCGGTCAAGCCCATTTCGGACCGGATGAAACAGTCTTTGTTTGATATTTTGCGCCCGCGTATTCCGGGGGCCAAATTCTTAGACCTTTTTGCCGGTACAGGCAACGTGTCGCTGGAGGCACTTTCCCGCGGAGCCTTAAAAGCCGTCATGGTGGAAAAGGAGCCCGCGTGTATTAAAAATATTCACCGAAATTTAGTGCATTTGGGGTTTGAAGAACGGGCCAAGGTGTTGCGTGGTGATATTCTAAAGCCGCTAGATTGGTTGTTAGCGTATAGCGACAACGACGGGTACGATATTATTTTTATGGGG
>ONQH01000053.1 GCA_900319885.1 Candidatus Avelusimicrobium ruminicola | reverse complement strand
ATGGGAAGCCAAACACTTAAAATAAACATCGGTTAAATCTTTTTGCTCGGCTTTTTGCCCGTACAATTTAAGTACCGAGTGCTGCCCGATAAGCGCTTCAATATCTTTAGTGATGCGTGCCGGCGCAGAACGACCCGCTATTTTAATTTTAATTCCGTTAAAATGAGCCGGATTATGGCTGGCTGTTACCACAATCGCCATCCAGCATTTGTTAATGGTAAGCGCGGCCGCTACCGGGGTAGAAATCGGCTTATCCCCCAGCACAACATCAATTTTATTGGAGCGAAAAATAGCGGCAATATCTGCGGCAAAAATGTCTGACATAAACCGACGGTCGTATCCTACAAAAATTTTGGGCATTTTCCCGTTTTCCAACACGGGGGCATTGGCATTGATATAATCGGCCATTGCCTGGGCAAGCCGATGTACATTTTCAAAGGTAAAGTCCCACGCGATAATGCCTCTCCAACCGTCCGTACCAAATTTAATGTCAGCCATAGTCACTCCTTAATTATAAATCACAAATTCTGTATTCACGTGGAGGTGGGGGGATTCGCACCCCCGTCCGAACATCCTCTCCCGTCAGGCACTACAAGTTTAGCCTTGCTAAATACTGAGAACTAAGCGCAAGGCAGCACGTTCTCAGTTTGGTTCGTTTGGCTTAAGCAGCAAGGACGAACCGCGCCCTGTCTGCCGCATCCCGTGAGTTTGACCGCCTATCTTTTCCGCGCGGGAAACAGAAAAGAGGCAGTGGACTAAGCGTTAGCCCAAGCGACTTGATTGTCGTTAGTTATTTTTGTGGCCCTATTTTAACCGGCCTGGCCAACCGGTACTTGCTCCCGAAAGGCAACAGATACCCGTCAAATCTATTACACCCCCGGAATACAGAAATTGTCAAATAGCCCGCAGGTTCCCCTGCAAAATTCAGGTATTATATTGTATCATTTTCTTATAACAATTTTTCACACAAAAGGCAACTTATGTACACCTCTACCAAACCTACTATTTATTTAATTGACGGGCTAAACCTGGTACGCAGTTTCTTGTATGAATTTGCCCGCAGCGAAGAAGAAGTAACCGCCGATTTTTTGGACTTTTTGGAAGAGATGTCTGGCGACGAACGCTACCGCATGCATACTTATGAAGTAATTTTTGACGGAACCTTCCGCCCCGTGGGGCCACTTTACCGGGCAGGGGTGCATATTAGTTTTGCGGAAGAAAACTCGGCAGACGAAATTATCTATGAACGCGCCAATTATTTAGCGCAAACCAATCAGCGCGTGATTGCCGTAACCGACGACCGTCTATTGCAAGAAGACCTGAAACGCTTGGGGGTAAAAGTACAGTTCTGCCGCAAGTTTTACAATAGTTTCAAACCCCGTGAAAAATAAACTTGCACGGGAACCGATTTTTTTTGTTATAATATATGTGTAAGAGGGCTGGTGGCGGAATGGCAGACGCGACAGACTTAAAATCTGTTGGCCGCAAGGCCGTGGGGGTTCAAGTCCCCCCCTGCCCACTTAAGTTTTACCTGCCATTCAATTTATCCCACCAGTAGTAACTTCCATGATTAAAGACATTGTACGCACTTTAACCAAGTCCGTAAATTGGGTTGGCACTGTATTACCTTTGGGTTTGAAATTTTGCGCGGCAGGCATGTTAATGGCCGCTATCTTATTTGCCATCGGCTGGCCGAAAACGGCCGTTCTATTTATTATCATCGGGATATTCTGCGCGTATTTCTTCCGCGACCCGAACCGCCACGTGCAGTTTGCCGACGACGAAATTGCCTGCCCGGCCGACGGAACGGTAATGTCCATCAAAACCGAAGAGGACCCCAACTCTATCGTAGTACGTATCTTCCTCTCCATTTTTGATATTCACGTGCAACGTTCTACCATTACCGGTAAAACGGGCGAGATTTTCTACAATAAAGGCACGTTTTTATTTGCCGATAATCCGGGCGCAGTTAAAAACGAACGCAATTTAATTCAATTATTCAAAGATGGCGATCCGACCCGCTTTGCCCACGTAGAGCAAATCACCGGCGCGATTGCCCGGCGCATTGAATGCTGGGTACACCCCAACGAACCGATTAAGCAAGACCGCCGCTTGGGGTTGGTACGCTTTGGCTCGCAAGTGGCCATTTATATGCCCAAAAACAAAGTACGCGTGGTAGTAAAAGAAGGGCAAAAAGTACAGGGCGGCATCACTGTGCTGGCGTTGTGGAAATAGAGGGCAATTATGGCAAACGAATCTAACCGTGCTAAAGAAACTACCAAGTTGGCTATTGCGGCCCCGTCGTTATTTACGCTAGGGAACCTAGCCTGCGGATTTTTCTCCATTTTAGCGGCCACTAAAGGCAATTTTTCCCAAGCCGGGTGGCTGATTTTAATTGCGGCTGTATTTGATATGTTTGACGGCCGCGTGGCGCGCTTATTGGGCGCGGAAAGTGAATTTGGTATTGAAATGGACTCACTGGCGGATGCCATTTCGTTCTGTGCCGCGCCGGCATTTTTGATGTATTTTATGGTACTTAGTGCCAAACCCATCTGGGGGGCCCCGATTGCCTGTGTATATACCTGCTTTGGGGTGCTGCGCTTGGCTAAGTTTAACGCCATGGCCCACGCCGGGGAAGGCTCTAAAAAATATTTCTCCGGGCTCCCGGTTCCTGCGCCTGCGGCTTTGCTGGCCTCGTTTGCCATTTCTTACACGATTATGCAAGGCGGAAACGGCCACAATATTCCCCTGGTGGAAACCTACGTAACACACCTGTATAATATCGTATGGTTTATGATGCTCATCTTGGCTATCCTGATGGTATCAAACATCCCGTACGCCGCTTTTAAGGCTAAACGC
Organism: Candidatus Avelusimicrobium ruminicola; assembly: GCA_900319885.1. Classification (GTDB taxonomy): domain Bacteria; phylum Elusimicrobiota; class Elusimicrobia; order Elusimicrobiales; family Elusimicrobiaceae; genus Avelusimicrobium; species Avelusimicrobium ruminicola. Next base: position 3,997 of record ONQH01000053.1, on the reverse strand, counting down.
GAAAAGAAACTAAGCGTATGGTTCTTACTGCTGATTGTATTTTTAGTTGTGATGCTTATCAAATTCCCGCAAAATGTCATTTTGGTGGTATTTTCCCTCTACATTTTGTTTGGACTTTTGGCGGTACTCTACCGTGCGTTCCGCGGCATTAAAGTAGAAAAATAAAACGCTTAATTTATCAAAAAATCCCCGCGCCCTGCGGGGATTTTTATTGTGTAAAAAGAGTTGTCATCCCGTACTTGATACGGGATCTTCTGCGCACGCTGTTTTGCAAACATAACAACTACAACTAACGTTAAAAATTCCAAATCAAGTTTGCAGTGACATCTTATAATGTTGCTTTCCCGTTTTATAGGGTTGTTTTTGATAGAGCACCGCGTACAATAGAGGATAAGATGATTTTTCAGATTTGAGGCAGATTTGCGCCGTAAGTTGCCCGAAGTTGCACTGCCAGGTGCTACGAGTGGCAAGTCGGTGAAAAGGTGCCCAAATGTGGAAAATTGTATCGCCGGAAAGTAACGAAACCCAAAACAAATTGTTTTGGGTTTCGTACGTAAAATGCAACTTCGCGTCCAGTTGTTGATTAACGTTTGGAGAACTGGAAGCGTTTGCGAGCACCCGGCTGACCCGGTTTTTTGCGTTCCACCATACGGGGATCGCGCGTTAAATAACCGGCTTTTTTAACAGCCTTTTTAAGGTCTTCGCCCAGTTCGGCGATAGAGCGGGCAATCGCGTGGCGCAACGCACCGGCTTGGCTGGATACACCCCCGCCAACTACTTTAGCGTTTACGTCGTAGGTTTTATCCAAACCCGTTACGGTTAACGGAGCCTTTACAGCGGCTTTGCAGCGGGCGTGGTTACCAAAATACTCATCTAAAGTTTTGGTGTTAACGGTGATGTTGCCTTTACCTTTTAAAAGTTCTACTTGGGCAACGGAGGTTTTGCGTCTTCCGGTTTTTAAATCTTTCGTATTCATTGTCTAGTCCTCTTATTTGCCAAAGCGTTCGGTAAATTCGTGCGCTTCGCCGGCAAACAAGCGTAAGCGTTTAAGGCGGGGAGCACGCAGTTTGTTTTCATCCAGCATGCGTTTTACCGCCAATTCTAATACGCGGGTAGGATTGTTTTCGAGCACCCGTTTGACCGGGGTTTCTTTACCGCCCTTGGCATAGCCAGAGTGGGAGAAATATACTTTTTGTTCCAATTTTTTGCCGGTAAGTTTTACTTTGGCAGCGTTGGTAACAACTACAAAATCCCCACAATCCATATTGGGCGTATAGGTTTTTTTGTGTTTGCCCATCAAAAGAACGGCAATGCGAGTTGCCAATCTTCCGAGGGTCTGGCCGTTGGCATCAATGTGGTGCCATTTGCGGCTGGTTTCTACTTCCTTGACGGAAGGTAAGAATGTTTTTGTCATAAGTTCTTATTTCTACCTTTTGTAATTATTCGCACGGAGTGGTGGCCGCACGTAGTAATGACTCGTGGTTTCTTAGATATTATATAAAAAATTGGGCACTTTGTGGGGAGAATTTATAAATACGTCTGTGCAAGGCACAGACACTATACCATTTTATATGCTACAATACAACTATCTTCACAATCTCTTGGAGAAACTATGTATAAGTTTATCAAAGTTTCGGCTATCCTTTTACTGGCTCTGCTCGCAATAGGCCTTGCGGTATTTATTTTCTTCCCCACTTCCAAATATGCGGCTGAAAACGCACGGGCAGCGGACGCTGTGAAAAATTTGAAACTGGTAAAAGAATGTTTTAGACTATACGGGCTCAACCATGGGTTCCCTGAAGAAGACAATGTGGTCACTTTAGAAAATATGCAATGCCCGGTTCAAATTCATTTAGGTCAATGGGATGAGGAAGCGTACGGATTTATTGGCCATAACTTCAACTATTCTATGCCGATTTGCACCCACACAGAGTGCACGGTAGAGGCTATCCGCTGGCCGGAGGCCGCCTACAGTTTAACGCTCACCCACCGTGAAAAAAACTGCTACACGCAAAACACCAAACTGGGCCGCTACATCTGCAAGCGTCTTAAAAAACAAGGGTGGACCTACATGAACGAGAAAATTTAGAAGGTTTGAAATACTTTTTCAAACAGTTTTTCAATTTCGGCCAGTGTGTCCAGCCGGACAAATTGGCCGCGCACTTCGGCCGCATTGGGGAAATTACTAATCCAATACCCCGCTGTCTTGCGGCTACGGTTTACCCCAATACGTTCCCCATAATAGGCTACATTTTCCCGAATGAGTGCGAGGTAAATTCCCAGGCGTTTTTGAGAGGTCATGGTAGCGGCCGTTCCTCCCGCTAATTCTGTTTGAATATCCGCAAAAATAAACGGGTTGCCAATGGCTCCGCGCCCAATCATAACCCCCGCACAGCCCGCTTCCAAAAATTGTTTGGCAACTTGTGCATTGACTACGCCTCCATTGCCAATCACGGGGATTTTAACGGCCGCACACGCCTGGGCCACCGCGTCAATGTTGGGCGCGCCGGTATGCACATCCACGGCGGCACGCGCGTGCAAAGTAATAGCGGCCGCGCCGGCATTTTCAGCCAGTTTGGCCATACGCACCGCTAATAATTCTTTGTGATTTAGTGCAATACGCGTCTTAAGCGTAACCGGGATAGAAACCGCTTTGACCGCCGCTTCTACCAAACGCCCCAGTTTGGCTTCATCTTTCATCAGCACACACCCGGCCCCGGCTTTATTGATTTTTTTAACAGGGCACCCGGCATTTAGGTCAATTATATCCGCCCCGCGCGCTTGCGCTTGTTGGGCCGCTTCCACAATAGTTTGTTCATCCGCGCCGAAAATTTGCATAGAAACGGGATGTTCTTGGGCGGCTACTTGGAGCATACGGCCACTTTTGGGGTTGCCATAGTGGAGGGCATGTGCCGATACCATTTCCGCACAGACAAGGCCCGCCCCGCCTTTTAGGCACAAAATACGAAACGGTGTATCCGTGATCCCCGCCATGGGGGCCAAGAGCAAGTTATTAGGAGCCGTAAACGAACCCATAGTAAGCGGTTTAATTAAACTCATTTGACAACTTTCCAACGAGTGCGAAAATCCGGCACGGTAACGGTTTTTTTGCGTACCAAACAAGAACGCATAATTTGCCGGGCCTCTACAAAGGTACTCTTAAATTCAAGCGCGTTAATAAATTCGTCATGGTCAAACCCCCCCGCCAAAATATGATCCGTTACCGCAATACGGTACGTATCTTGCGGGCGTACCACGCGGCCGTTATCCAACGTGACACGAATTACTTTTTTACCGGACGGCGTATCGGCATACAGCACAAAGAATCCGGCGATCTGCGGGAAATTATCTTCCTTGTTGAGGGAAGCCTGCAGGGCTTTAATCAGCGCGGCCCCTTTGATCGTAACATACGTAATATTATCCCCGTACGGGTAACTTCTGTACAAGTCAAATTCCGTCAAATCCCCCTGCGGGAGCGGACTTCTAATAGAGGCGGCGTTCAAAATGGCGCCGTCCAATTTGGCCCATTGGTGCAAACATTGGCTAAGCAACGTCCCCAGTGGCGATTGTGCTTTCAAATCGGTTTTGATTTCTTGGGGAACTTTTGCGATAAAGCGTTTCATGTGTTTGCGCGTTTGGCTTAATAATTCGCCGGCTTGTTTGGCAATATCGTCATCTTCACCGTATTTATTTTTTAATAAAGGCTCATCTGTAAAATCAAACGCTTTGAGTTGATGCGTTTTGGTATCAAATGCAAGCGTAATTTTACCCACGCTATCTAATTTAGACCCCGGGTACACAATGCGGGTCTCTTTAATTTGTTCGGTTTCGGGTGCGTCGCTATCCTGGTTGGAACTTAAAATCAAATCTGAGCCACAGACCGAAAAAATATGAAAAAGCGATCGTCACAAAGTCATACATCATCAGTATGAAGGCGATCACTTGCCAGTGTTCAATATAAAAAGCACGAGGTTTACTCATGCTTCTATTCTACAAC
>ONQH01000064.1 GCA_900319885.1 Candidatus Avelusimicrobium ruminicola | reverse complement strand
ATGCTATTATTTAAGATTAAATGTTGCGGATCAAAGGCCTCGCGCAGTTTTTGCCAAAGCAGATTTTTGGCGCGGGGTAAATTTTCTTGGGGCGTAGCTATTTCTTGCGGTTGGGCAAATACCTTAAAAGTTAATTGCGTAACTAACCCCAGCGTGCCTTGAGAGCCCGCAAGCAATCGGGTCAGGTGATACCCCGCCGCATTTTTCATAAGTTTCCCGCCATAGTGAATACAGGATCCGTCTGGCAGTAACGCTTCTATTCCTATCACATGGGCATAAAATTGCGGGAATTTCCCCGAGCAAAAAGCCCCGCCCAGTGTTCCTTTGCCGGCCGGCAAAATACAATACACTCCGGCCTTACGCAAGGCCTTAGTTAACGTAGCCAACGTAACCCCGGCTTGCACGGTAGCGGTAAAATTAGTGGTATCAATTTCTAAAATTTCTTGCAGCATGTGGGCCGATAACACTGCCTTGTGTTGGGTTTGCAGTTGCGTATTTTGGCCGCAAATCACAAAGGGAGTTTTGTCGTGAATAAACGATAAAAGTGTATCTTGTAATACCTGTACATTAAGATGCAAGGAGCCTGCCTCGCGTGCTTTTTCAGCAAATTGATGCGGCAGAATTTTAAGCGGGTTGGATACATTTTGCGGATCTAAGGCTTGTTTAATACGGGCCATAGCCGACAAGGTGTCTGCCTCATATTCATACGCCATCAACGCGCGTTTCTCTACCCCAATGCCATGCTCCCCGGACAAAGTTCCTTGTTCATCCACGCAAATTTCTAATATTTTACGCATCACCCGCGTGGTTTGCACCGTTTGTAATTGGTTGCGTTCGTCAAACAATAAATGCGGATGAAAGTTCCCGTCTCCGGCGTGAAACAGCAAGCCCGCACGCACGTTATTTTCTTGTAAAACTTGTTGCACCCGCATCAATGCACGCGGCAAATTACTGCGCGGCACGGTACCGTCCCCCACCATCACATTAGGCGCCAGGCGCGTCATGGCGGCAAAGGCGTTTTGCCTTCCTTTCCATAACCGGGCACGCTCTTGTTGTGTTTGGGCACAGTGAACCTCTTGCGCTTGATGTTGGCGACAAATCTGCGTGACCAACGTTTCCTCTTTTGCTACCGCGGCCGGTTCCCCGTCCAATTCCAAAACCAGCAAAGCCCCCGCATTTGTAGGATATCCCGCCTGTGAAAACGCTTCTATGTTTTGCGCGGTTAATTGATCCATCGCCTCCACACAGCGGGGAATAATACCGTGTGCGGTCAAATCGCTCACCGCCTCTACACTGTTTTGCAAAGACGGAAACGAAATTAAAAACGTGCGAATATGTTTAACTGCCGGCAAAATACGCACTTTTAACTGAGTAAGTACACCTAAGGTGCCTTCACTTCCACATAAAAGACCTATAAAATCCGGGCCGCTTTCTTGCCTGGAAACCGTCAATTCGGTTCCATCCGGCAGCACAAACGCGGCCTCCAAAATGTGGTCCAACGTGCCGCCATATTTTAAGCAACGGGCTCCGCTGGCATTTTGTGCCACATTGCCCCCGATAGTGCAAATCCGCTGGCTAGCCGGATCAGGTGCGTAAAAATACCCCAGGGAGGTTAATCGGTCCTGCAAATCCGCCACAATTACCCCGGGTTCTACCCGTGCAAATTGTTGTGCTGTATTGATTTCCAAAATACGGTCCAACCCGGTAAGGCTTAAAATGATGCCCCCTTGAAGCGGCACACAACTCCCGGCGTGATTGGTAGCACTGGCGCGAGGGACAAACGGAATATGATAGTGGTGTAAAACCCGTAAAACCGGGGCGACCTGTTCGCGCCGGGTAATCAGCAAAACACCTTCCGGCCGCGTACGCGATATAGAACAGTCATACGCATATAACGACAGGGAAATTTCGTCCGTTAATACGCCCTCCGGCCCCAATATTTTGAAAAGTTCTCTTTTGGCAACAGGTGTCAGTTTCATAGGTAGTTTGCTATACTATATTATAGTAATTGTAATAGGTATTAGTATGCAGAAATCCGCACGAAAACTAATCGCTGTAGGGGATGTGCATGGCCAGTTTGAAGGACTGGTAAAAATTTTGCGTCATGCTAAACTGATTGACGAGCAAAACCATTGGTGCGGCGGACATAACCGGTTAGTACAAATTGGAGACGTCATAGACAGGGGGCCTTTTTCGCTTAAAGTACTTACTCTGCTAGATACGCTGCAAGCAGAAGCCGAAATCTCCGGCGGGGAAGTAATCCGCCTGGTTGGCAATCACGAATTATTTCCGAGTTTCAACGGGACCAAGCCATGCAAATACGCGAAAAACTAATCGGTCAAGTTTTGGCTGGCGACCTAAAAGCCGCCTATGCCTACAAAGGCTTTCTATTTACCCATGCCGGGGTCACAAACAAATTATTGCGTATTTTTCGTTTGCAACTGGCAGACCCTAACGCGGCCAACTTGGCTATTTTAATCAACTTAATTTTTCAGGAATCTATCAAACATGCTTTTTTTAAGCATCCCATTTTCAACATCAGTATTAGCCGCAGAGGGCCCGACCGTTTTGGCGGCATTTTTTGGGAAGATTTAGAAGATTTAGTAAGTTCCTATCCGCAAGGAAGCCCCGTCTGGCAAGTGTTTGGGCATACCCCCGTGGAAAACCTGGTGATTGACCGCGTACTGAATATGATTGTGCTGGATGTGGGTATGCACCGCAAATTACAATACCTGGAAATTAGCGAGCAGGGAATCCCCGTCGTCGTTAGTCTGTAAAAAACTAAGCCAAAATAGATTGAATAATTTTTTCTGCCTGCCGGTCCATTTCGGCGCGGTCAGCCGGGTCGTGGTCATCCATGCCCGACAAGTGCAGCGCCCCGTGCGTTACATACATCAGCATTTCTTGCAAGATGGTGTGATTGAATTTTTTGGCATTTTTACGCGCCACCGGGTAACAAACAAAAATATCTCCAAATCCCCAGGGCTCGCCGGGCGGCAAAATAGGGGGACGCTGGTTATTAAACGAAATCACATCTGTAACATAATGATGCCCCAAATATTGTTTGTTTACCCGCAAGATTTCGCGCTCGCCCACAAAGATTACATTGACCTCTATATTTTGCTTGGCAAATTGTTTAAGGCCTTTCTTCAGCGCGCGTGTATAAAACCCCGTACGGCGTAAATACTTAGGGACATCCGTATTATAAAAAATATGCGCTTGCATTAGAATTTGTTTTTTCCACGCGGAATTACAATAATTCCCGACGGGTCAATATAGTATTTTTGCGAATCTTTTTCTAAATCTAAGCCAATGGTTTGCTTGGCGGCAATCGTATTAAAACGGTCCATGACCACCTTTTTAAGTTTGCAATCGGCTTTGATTTCGCAATTATCCATGATGACGCAGCCTTCCAACTCGGCCCCTTCACCAATCACTACGCTATCACTGATTACGCAGTTTTTGATTTTTACTTTGGGGTTAATCACACACCCATCCCCAATGAGCGAATTGACGATAGACCCGCCTAAAAATTTAGTGGGCGGCACACGGTTAAGGGTTGTACTGATCGGCCAAGCCGGGTTATTCAAATCCAACTTGGGTTTGGGACCCAGCAAGTCCATGTGGGTTTGCCAAAAAGATTCAATCGTTCCCACGTCGCGCCAATAACCGGCTTCTTCGTAGGCTTTGGCGCCCGGTAATTTTTGGCTTTGGAAATTATAAGCAAACGTGCGGTAATCCGTTAAAATTTTAGGCAGAATATGTTTACCGAAATCTAGCGCCGGCGTGTCCGCAAAACGCTTTTGTAAAATCTGTAACAAAGCGTCCGTATTAAAAATGTAATTGCCCATAGAAGCATACGCGTGCTTGGGGTCTCCCGGGATACACTGCGGGTGGGCGGGCTTTTCATTAAATTCCACAATGCGTCCTTCGGCATTAGTGCCCAATACGCCAAAAGCGGTAGCCGCTTGCAACGGAACGGTATTGGCCGCCACTGTTACGTCCGCTTTATGCGCTACGTGGTAATCAATCATTTGCCGCACATCCATACGATAGATATGGTCTGCTCCAAAGATAGCCACTACGTCCGGCGCAAAGTCTTTGACTAGGTTGATATTTTGCCGCACACAATCTGCGGTACCGCGATACCAGATTTCACCCAAGCGCATTTGCGGCGGCACGCACGTTAAAAAGTGGTCCGACACAATCCCTTCCGTACGCCAGGTAGTACGCAAGTATTCAATTAAACTTTGCGATAAATATTGCACCAACACATACGAGGAGAAAATACCCGAATTAACAAAGTTGGATAATACAAAATCCACAATGCGATATTTCCCGCCAAACGGAACGGAGGGTTTGGAGCGGTCTTTGGTGAGCGGATAGAGGCGTTCCCCTTTTCCGCCGGCCATAATCATACCTAGCACTCTCATGGTTGCTCTCCTCGTCAGTAAAACTTATGCGCCGCCCAACGGTAGTTGTTTGTTAAGCGCTTCAAACGCTTCCCACGACCAAGGCATTTTTTCCTGTACCATTTTGGCAATTACGTTGGCATACACGCGGATTTCATACTGGGCATGCTTGTCCGTGCGTAAGCACAAAAAGTTAAACAGGCTGCGTGCGTTCACGCTCCAATAGAACTGCGTATATTGGCATACGGGCAATACGCCACGGGCCATTTCGCGCGCGACGCCGGCTTCCAACAATTTATGATAGGCTGCGTAAGAGGCCTCAATGCTGTCTTCATAAATTTTGCGCAAGGCCGCCTGGTCTAAACTGGCGCTATCTACAGAGCCTTGTTTATTTTTAGTATCTTGCCCGCGGAAAGAATCGGGGATATAAAATTCGTCCTTTACCTCCGTATAGCGGGCACTTACTTCGTTATAAGAACCCCAGCGGTGGCGCATCCATTGGCGGGCTACATAAATGGGACAGCAAATGTGAAACTGAAAATAACAATGCTCAAAAGGCGTATGATGGGCATGTTCCATCAAGTATTTAATGAGCCGTTTGTCTTGCTCCGGCCCTTTGGAAACGGCCCCAAAGGATACGCGTGCCGCTTGCACGGCGCGGTCATCTCCGCCCATAAAATCAATTAAGCGTACAAAACCTTTATCTAATACATCTACTTTTTCTGTTGATTGTGCCACAGTATTTCTCCTACCTTTATTTTAAAATTTCCACGATTGCGCTTGTACCGTCCGTTAACGTTTCCGCGGTTAAAATCGCCGTGTCCGTACACGCCGTATCATACAAAACGCCTTCCAATTCTACCGTATCTGTTACTTGCAAGCGTCCTTTTTGATAGTTCAAAAAGTGCACTTTGCCGTTTTGATATTGCCCAAATGTTTTGGACAAAAGACCCAGTTTGGTCCCGTTTTCCACGGCTACCAAAGTGGCTTGGCCCGGCGTGCCAAACGCTTGGAGGGAAGGGTAGAATTTCAAAATTTCCTGTTTGTATTGCATGCGTAGCGGCGTAGAGCCAAACAAGTCTTTGCTTTCGGCCCGTTTCCCGTTAGCCAGCATCATGCGCAGTTCGCCATTGGCGGCGGTAAGGATTAAATTGTCCGCGTCGGCTTTTTCTACGGGATAATAGTTAAGGCCGGCCAGCCAATTATGCCGCGTATTAAACGTAGTCCCGCCGGTTGCAAATTTATTTTTTTCAAAAACAATTTCGCTGGCATTTCCCGGGGCGGTGCCCAACACAAAAGGACGTTGCCCCCATACTTTTTTATCCGCCCCGCAACCTAATTCTTTGACGAAATAAGAAAGCGTGTCGGTATTTTCCAGCGTACCGTTTTTATTTTCAAGCACCAAGGTAGTAATTTTGGTACGGTCCGTGGCATACACCGCCACAAAAATTTGAGCAAGCCCTTCTTTTACCGGGGCCGCCGAAACAGCCAAGCCCTTCTTGTCTGCCGGCAACGTATAGGTCATCTCAGTCTTGAGGGTTTCATCTGCCGCGCGGGAAAGCACCCACACCTGGTTATTTTCGCCCAAGGTGATGATGTTTTTGGCCCCTACCGCGGTTACGTCCGCTTCGGTAAGGCTGATGACTGTTTGTTCAATGGGTTTATACACTGTTTTGGCGCGCGAAGAGGTAGGCGTTTCTTGCTTCACAGCGGCAGGTTCAGCAACCGCAGCCGGCTTAATAACCTCCAATACGGCTTGTTGGCCCACCGCAATTTTTTTGGTATCTTTGAGTTCCCCAATCGCATAGAGCGGTTGTACCTCGGTAATTGTACCTAGGGGGGAATACTGATATACTTCGCCCAAGTTTTTACCGGTTTTGGGGTTGGTCAATGTTTCGGAAGATAAAATTACCTTAAAAGTGCTTCCCTGGGTAGGGGTATTTTTTTCTTCGGATGTGTCTAAATAAATTTTAGTTCCTTCTACTTTCACTACCGTCATTTGTGCAAAAGCACGGTAGGAAAAACAACTTATCACAAGTGCGGCACTAAGCCAAAGTATCGGTTTTTTCATATAATAATTGTATAACATTTTTTGACGGAGTAATTCAATGAAAAATAATTTTTCCGATCTGGTAGAGACGTTTGCCATCTTGCGCGGCCCCAACGGGTGCCCCTGGGATAAAAAACAAACCCACGAAAGTTTAATTAAAAACCTACGCGAGGAAAGCGAGGAACTGATTGCCGCTATTGAAAAAAAAGATCCCGAAAATATGAAGGAAGAACTGGGGGATGTGCTCTTGCAGGTCCTCTTGCACGCACAAATTGCCAAAGAGGAGGGGCTTTTTTCTATTGACGACGTCATCCAGGCACTCTACGACAAATTACACTACCGCCATCCGCACGTATTTGGGGATGTAAAAGCCCAAAGCCCCGAAGAAGCCTTAGCGGTGTGGAAAGAAATGAAACGCAAAAGCCGCGAAGGAAAATAAATTTTCTTTTTTCTGCCAGCGCACGTTGAAAAACGTGCGCTTTTTTGTGTGGCGGCAAACAAACGCGCAGCCGCCTATTTACCCAAAATGGATGGGCGCATGGTAATAATATATTTCTTTAGGGGAAACGTATTTTGCCCTGTAATATTTATACCCACTATTTGTATGAGAGTAACTGCCGCGTTGGGAACAAAACTGCTCCGCTAGGGAACTCCCGTCCTTAGCCATGCAATACCAACGGTAATAATTCCCGGTACTTCTTCCGCCGGCTATTTTGATTTCAAACATGAGTCCCTTTGCAACTGTCCATTGGCAAAATGTACTACCTGCGGGACACGAGGACCTTGATTTGATTAACAGGTTATTCCACTGGTTAGCGTAGTACCCGTGGGTCAAATAGAAGTCCGCTTGCGATTGGTCAAATGCTCTTACATGCACCAAGGCCTTAGCAGCGCGGCTGTTAAACACGGCTTTATTGTATTGCGGCAAGGCAATGGCTACCAAAATACCGATAATGATGACTACCACCAGCAGTTCAATAAGGGTGAACCCGCCACACAAAGCTATTTCCAAACTTTTTTGTTGCTTCCCTCAACAGCGTTAGACCTACTTCTTGAATGGGTCACCTTTCGGGTCTTGGCTGACAATCCAGCGAAAGGCATTGACGAAGAGCAGGTTTTGTGTTGCATCGATAAAGCCTTCGTCACCGTGACCCATGTTCAGGTAAATCATCCGATACTTCTTGTTTGTCCAGACGATAGGGAAGTCGCCGAACTTGACGACATCTTTCAAACCGAACGGGTACATCTTTGGCGAGATGGAGAGCAGCACTTCCACATCAGGATTCTTTCGTGGGCTGGGGTTCCACTGATAGAACTCACTCGCCGGAGCAACAAAGGATTGTGGCAAAGAGCTGGTAATAGGATAGTCCTGCGTGTCGCATTCCACCAAAGCAGGTTGTGGGGGCCAGTTGTTGCAATAGAATGTTCCGCAGCCCAAGAACTCGTTTAACCAAGGCCAATTCGTGTTCTTGTCATTATAGGCAGAGGCATGGAAGCCCATCCATCCGCCACCGTTCTTCATATATTTCTCGAAGGCATCCCGTTGTTCTTTACTGCCAGGAGTTGCATTCAGGCTGATGAGAATAGAGTAGTTCTTCAGTTCTTCATAGGGATAATCGGCAAGCGAAGTCGTGACATCCATGAGCCAGCCCTCGCCATAAGTCAGTTTGCGAAAGAACTCGATAGCTTGCTTGTCGAATTGCACATGCGCCTCCTCGGCATTTGGCTCATAGTGGACTAGGGCTCGGAAACGTGGTGACCGAGCATAATTGGCAGGATAATCATTTTCAGCATGAACAGGCAATACAGAAGCCAGACAAATCAAAACTGACGGCAATACATATGCAATGGAGAACCTTGTCATATCTGACTTGATTATTGGTATGCAACCTTGCGGCCGTTCTCAATGACGATTCCTTTCTTCTTGTTTGGCGACACAGGCATCCCAAGCAGGTTATAGACGGAACGTGTGTTCTTTTCCTCATTGA
>ONQH01000148.1 GCA_900319885.1 Candidatus Avelusimicrobium ruminicola | reverse complement strand
AAAACGAACGGTAGAATAAACATTACAACTCGCCCTCGTCATACTACTTGGGCGATTTTATTTTTCTATTTGTTGCAGAAAATTATCAGGTGCCAGGCGGGGACCACGCAAGGCCGTGATGCCCAAAGTTTTTAGTTTTTCAAAAGTCCACAAAGAAGAATTATACGTCTTAATGCGTTTAATTTTCATTACACGCGTCATAGACACGTTTTTATCCTTATACTTATACGGGATATTTACTTCTAACACTTTACATTTATAACGCACCGCCGATACCGGGGCCGCCACATATAAGTAGACTAGGTCCCCCACTTGCACCGCACTGCTCTGTTTCCATAGGATGGTGTCGTCTTTGGCAAAAGCCCCGTCTATATCAAAGTATTTGGGATTGGCCGGAATCAGCCAACTGGTGGGTTTTCCCAATTCCCTAGAGGCAGTTCCAACCACAAAATTTCGGCTGGTTTCCAGCAACGTCAAAATCGTCTTATCCGGGACTGTCCCGTCAAGCAAAATACTAATCCAATTGGCGCGGTTCATGTGATAGCAGGGATAAAATCCCTTCGTTTTAAGCAGTGTATTCACTTGCTCGCTATCTACCTTCAAATTTAGAATTTCCACTATGGTTTCGTCTTTGGGTGCTTTTTTATCTTTCAGTAACCGATATTTAGGGATATTCATGATTAGCCCATACCACTTGCGGTTTTTGGGATACCGAAACACGCCATAATGCGGCAGTTCGCTAAAAGGATAATCGGGATATTCTTGATATTTTGCCGCCAGGGCGCCCGCAATACGGTTGGATTGGGCAAACAGAAAGGGATCTTTGCTAAAGCATGCAGTGCGGATATTTAGCAAAATCTGCTTATATTCCTGCCGAACGGTACCTACAAACGAACCTACTGCCTCTTCCACATGTACTGCACTATATTCCGCCCCGGTACGGGTATCTATCACGCGGCCTGTAACGCTACTGTCCGTATGCACTGTAATTTCCGCGCGAAAAGCCCCCCGGTGGAAAGCTTCTTGATAGAAAAAATCTTTCCCCTTTTTAATAAACCCGAAAGATACTAGTTTATCGGAGTGCGCTGTATGACGGGCAAAAAGTTCCTGTTCCATATTTAAATTTTACAATATTGTTCAAATTAACTTTCTATGAAGTCCAAAGATATATCGTTTTTTTGCTATAATACTAGTAATGAAAGGGCTAATCCTCGCACTTGATTTATTAGGTGGCCTGGGGGTATTCCTCCTAGGCATCAAAATGATGAGTGATGGCTTGCAAAAGGCCGCCGGGGATCGCTTGCGCCGGATTATTTCCCGCGCTACCACCAACCGTTTTACCGCTACGCTGTCCGGTATCTTGGCAACTTCCATCATTCAATCTTCCTCCGCTACTACCGTCATGGTAGTGGGCTTTGCCAGCGCAGGGTTACTAAACTTGTCCCAATCTTTAGGCGTTATTTTTGGGGCCAATATTGGTACAACCACCACCGCCTGGCTCATTAGTATTTTGGGCTTTAAGGTGGATATTTCGCTGTTTGCCATGCCTATGATTGGGGTGGGCTTTTTCTCGCAATTTATTAAAAAATGGCCGTTAGTCCGCCGCATTGGGGAGGCCATGCTGGGCTTTGGGCTACTTTTCTTAGGGCTTTCCTTAATTCAAGGATCCATCCCTGATTTGCAAAATTCCCCTGCCGTTGTGGAATGGGTGGTAAAGTTCCGCCCCGATACATTACTCTCGCTTTTGGCAGTCATTGGGGTAGGCAGTGTGTTAACCGTTATTTTCCAGTCCTCCAGTGCGGTCATGGCGGTTACCCTTACCTGTGCCGCCAAAGGGCTCATTGATTATCCAACGGCCTGTGCGCTAGTATTAGGGGAAAACATCGGTACCACCATTACCGCCAACATTGCCGCCATTGGGGCCCCTCTTGCGGCCAAACGGGCCGCCTTAGGGCACATGCTATTTAACGTGCTGGGTGTGATATGGGCGGTTATATTGTTTCACCCATTTTTGGAACTAATTGCTTGGATCGTGCCCGGAAGCACACAAGGTAATGACCCTCAAGTACTTCTCACCAGTATTCCCTATCACTTGGCCGCTTTCCATACTACGTTTAACATTATCAACACCGCTGTGATGCTAATTTTCATAAAACCCTTTGAGCGGCTCATTTTGTTCTTCCTGCCTATGAAGCGCAACGAGCAGAACCAAACGGAACTGCGCTATTTAAAAGTAGGGGTTACCACCACGCCGGAGTTATTTATTAGCGCAGCCCACAAGGAAATTGACCTCATGGCCGGCATGACAAGCACCATAGTATCCAAACTGTTACACGCCATGAAGGCAGACTCTAGCGAGTTATTTGAACATATGGTGCAAGACGTCTACGCCCAGGAAAAAGCCAGCGACACCCTGGAATACAAAATTACCGAGTTCTTAAAGAACCTCACGCACGAGCAACTCTCGCGCGACATGGTAAGCGAAGTGATGAAACTGTTGGACCAAACCAACTATTTGGAAAAAATTGCTGACCACGGCGAACGAATCGCCAAACTACTCACTAAAGCCCATGAACAAAAACTATTTAGTGAGCCCGATTACGAGCGTTTAGACACTATCGGCAAACAAGTGAAACTGATTATTAAACACATGCGCTCCACCATTTTACCAACGCAAAAAATGGATAAAATTTTTCTAAAAATCAAATTTCTCCCGTCGCACTTACGCTCTACACGGATATTTTAACCAGTTTTGAAAAAATGGGCGACTATGCGTTAAACGTAGTCCAGTCCAACACAGACCAACCCAAACACTAACAAAAAACGCATGAAAAAACTCCTCGCCTTTTGGCTCGCACTTTGCCCTTTGGGGTGCACGTCCCCTAACAACCCGCCCGACAGCACGCTCACACTGCACACCGCGAACAGTGTCATGCAACAAGCGTATGTCCAAGCAGATACACATACAAAAACAATTACTTTTCCCCCGCTTCTGGCTACCCAATTACCTAATTATCAGGACGTTACAGGCATTCGTGCCGAGGACGCCCCCACAACCCCTTATGGAATAATGGTAGTTCAAAAACCCCACACGCCGGATATGTACCTTGTATATATGAGCACAAACAAGGATAGTGGCCCCCTTGATCAGGTGCAGGCTGAAAACGGGCACAAATTACCGTTCGTTTCCATGAACCAACCCGTGGACACCGGCCATTTTCCCTCTTCTACGGGCACATCCTTGGGCATTCAAATTAATCTGGCTTTTTTGGAAAAGAACCGCAGCAGAAATCCGCAAATTAAAGTTTTTGGCAAACAGGGTTCCTTTGTCATTTTCCTACCGGATTATTACATAGACGGCGTTCTTCAATACCTGAGGCAGCATTAAAAACCCCGCACTTAGCGGGGCTTTTTAAAGGGCTAGGATTTTTGGCCAAATCGC
>ONQH01000048.1 GCA_900319885.1 Candidatus Avelusimicrobium ruminicola | reverse complement strand
GGTGGAACGCAAAATACCCAGGCCCCCGGTAGGACCAAATACCCTTGAAAAATAAATATTTTTTTGATTATACTGTGGGTATACAATTCTATATGCGTTAGGGGCGCGTAGAAAAGAGCGCGGCTTTGACGCGGGAGGTGCTGATGTCACCCAACAAGCACACGCACACACGCAAGACAGCCTTGCCTATCTGCCGGCCCGGCTGGTATTTGGCAAGTATGCTTCTTCTGCTGGCTACCTGGACCCCGGCACAAACTGTGGGCGAAAAATCTTCCCTCTATACCAAGACCGAGCGCAAAGTGACACAGGCTGTGGCTACGCATGACGGGGCCGACACCCGCCCGGTGCCGCCGCCTGCCCCGCGTACAACCCCCGTTTCTACCCCCGTACCGCCGCCTCCGGCTCGCCCAGCCGTTACGCTACCTGTTGTGCCGCCGCCTCCGGCCCGCCCAGTAGTAACGCAACCCGTTGTACCACCGCCTCCGGCCCGCCCGGCAGCAGAAAAATTTGTCGCCGTGCCGCCGCCTGCGCCGCGCCCACACGTGGGGCAATCCACCGTGCCGCCGCCTCCGGCGCGTTTGTTGGCCCGGCAACCGGTAGTTCCTCCTCCTCCCCGCAAGCGGACCCCGTAACCCGTTGCGCGTACGGGCGGTTTTAATTTGGTATAATATACCTATATTATTTGGGAGACCCGAACATGGCTAAAAATGACTTAACCACGCGCAACCTTATGCTGGACAGTTTGCGCCAATACGCAAAAAATCGTATTTCGTTTAACCTGATTCGCGAACATGACGCGAAAAATGAAATCCCTTTAGACATCCTTAAAGAAATGTATGACCACGACGTGCTGGGTGTACATTTGCTCTTAATCCCCGAGGAATACGGCGGACTGGGCGGTCAAACCACCGAAATCTACCGCATTTGCGAGCAACTGGCCCGCATTGACCTGGGGATTGCTACGGGCGTATTTGCCACCTTCCTGGGCAGCGACCCGATTAACGTAGGCGGTACGCCGGAACAAAAAGCCAAATGGTTCCAAAAAATTGCCCACGAAAATAAACTGGTGGCCTACGGGGCCACCGAAGCCGACGCCGGATCCGATTTAGTTTCCTTGCGTACCCGCGCGGAACACGTCGTTAAAGACGGTAAAGTAGTCGGCTACAAAATTACCGGCAGCAAGATGTGGATTTCCAACGGCGGCGTAGCCGATATTTACACCGTGCTCGCGCTCGCTCCCGGGGGACCCAGTTGGTTTATCGTAGAGAAAGGCACGCCCGGTTTCACGCAAGACGCGCACGAAGATAAACACGGCATCCGCCTCTCCAACACGGCGGGGTTGGCGTTTGATGAAGTGTACGTGCCGGCTGAAAATTTAATTGGGCTCAAAGAAGGGCAGGGTTTCCTGCAAGCGCAAGCCGTATTTGGTTACACGCGTTTGATGGTTGCCGCGTTTGGTTTAGGCGGCGGCGAACAAGCGGTAGAAACCGCGCTGGAATATGCCCAGCAACGTATCCAAGCTGGCGGTCCGCTGGCGCAAAAACAGGGGTTCATGTTAAAACTCATCACCCCGCACTATGTCCGCTTTGAAGCGGCGCGCGCGTACATTGACTGGACGGCCAAACAGTTGGAAGTCAACAACCACGGTCTGGCTACCGAAGGGGCGATTGCCAAACTCTACGCCACCGAGTCCGGCAACAAAGCGGCCGAAGACGCCATCCAAGCCATGGGCGGCTTTGGCTACACGAAAGAATTTGCAGTAGAAAAAATCAAACGTGACGTCAAAATTACCTGCATTTACGAAGGGACCAGCGAAGTATTGGAGATGACGATCTTCCGCGGACGCTGGCAAGAACATCTCAAATCGCGCGGTCAGTATTACCTAAGCCAAGCCGACGAGTTTGACGCCATCCACGCCCAAAACCCCGATGTTGGGGCCGACAGCGTGGCGTTAGGTTTTCGGGCCTTGGCGCGCGTGCTGGAAGATTGCCGCGTCAACAAATTAACCCGTCACCAATACGTTACCTTTATGCTGGGCGATTTAATCAGCGAAATGGAAGTAGCCGCGGTATTTACCCGCCAATGCGCCAACAAGTTGGTAACTGAAGGCAGCCGCTTTGATATTGCCTCGCTATGCACCATGGCCCGCGTCAATGCGCGCCAAAGTGCGTTCAAAGTAGCCAGCGAAGGGCTGCGCTTGATTTTAGGCACTTGCCCCCACATCAATACGGCGGAACTCAGCCAGGCGGTCAACCTAGTCGGCATTGAAGACAAAATGCGCGGCCTGATTAACGATATGGACACCGTGTCTGCCAAACTACGGGAAATCTTCAAAAAATAGGACGAAAGTATGAATATTATTGTATGTATTAAACAAGTACCCGATTCTACACAAGTAAAAGTGGACCCCAAAACCGGTACGCTCATCCGCGCCGGCGTGCCCAGCATCTTAAATCCGTACGATCACTTTGCGCTGGAAAAAGCCCTGGACATCAAAGCCAAAACCGGGGCCAAAGTTACCGTACTTTCCATGGGCCCCAACCAAGCGATAGCAGTCCTGCGCCTGGCCCTTGCGTTAGGAGCCGACGAAGGCATTTTACTTTCCGACCGCGCCTTTGCCGGGAGTGACACGTGGGCCACGTCTTATGCGTTGGCTACGGCGATACGCAAAATCGGTCAGTATGATTTGATTCTCTGCGGGCAGATGGCTATTGACGGGGATACCGCCCAAACCGGCCCCGGTATTGCCAAGCAACTTAACATCCCGCAAATTACGTTTTGTACCCACGTGGATGCCAGCGGCAACCAAGTGGTCGTTAAAAAACTCATTGAAGGCGGTAAGCAAGTATTGCAGGCCGATATGCCGGTGTTGGTCACGATGACCATGCCGGTAGATTACGCGCCCAAATACCCGTCCTTTTTAGCCGCGCACAAAGCGCAAGATAAACAAACCTACACCTGGACCGCCGCCGATATCGGGGCCGATCCGCAAAAGTTAGGTCTTAACGGTTCACCCACGCGTGTGGACCGCATCTTCCCGCCGCCGGCCCGCCAAAAAGGCGAAGTGTTGACCGGGACCGCGGTGGAGCTGGCCGGTAAACTGGTAGAAATTTTGAAAAAGGAGAGTTTTGTAAAATGATTCAAATTTCGCAAAGCTGCGTAGGATGCGGCAAATGTGTATCAACCTGTCCGTTTGGAGCGCTCTCCATTGTTAACCGCAAGGCGGTAGCCTCGGCCGCGTGCACGATGTGCGGCGCGTGTGTGAGCGTCTGCCCGATGAAGGCGTTGTCGCTGCCGGCTTCGGCCGCGGGCGCGGTAAAGAAAGATTTATCCGCCTACAAAGGCGTGTGGGTGTTTATTGAAATCAGCGACGACGGACGCACCCAAAAAGTACGCCCGGTAGGCTTTGAACTCTTGTCCAAAGGGCGCGAACTGGCCGACCAGTTAAACGAAGAACTTTGCGCGGTAGTCATTGGCGACAATGTGCAAAACTACGTGGCGGAACTTTCGCAGTACGGGACCGATAAAATCTACGCTGTGAGTGCGCCGGAATATCATACCTATAATACGCTGGCATACGCAAACGCCCTGGTTACACTTATTAAAAAGTACAACCCCAGCGTGGTACTCTTCCCGTCTACGTATATCGGGCGCGACTTGTCCCCGCGGATTTCTTCCGAACTGTTTGTGGGTTTAACCGCGGACTGCACGGGCCTTTCTATTAAAGAGGGCAACCTCATCCAAACCCGTCCGGCTTTTGGCGGCAACATCATGGCCGATATTAAATGCCCGGACTATCGCCCGCAAATGGCCACCGTGCGCCCTAACGTATTTAAGAAAGTAGTCACCACCGCGGGCCGCATGGCACAACTGGTCAGCGAAACGATCCCCGTGCCGGTGGAAGCCGGCAAGGTGCGCGTGATTGAAACGCAAATGGATCCGGTAAGCAGTGACCAACCGCTAGATGAAGCCCCGGTAGTAATTGCCGGCGGACGCGGGATGAAAGACCAAGAAGGTTTTGCGCTGTTGCAAAAACTGGCCACTACGCTGGGCGGGGCCGTGGGAGCCAGCCGCGCGGCCGTGGATATGGGTTTTCAACCTAAAGAAAAACAAATCGGTCAATCCGGCGTGACGGTAGCCAGCAAACTCTATATTGCGTGCGGCATTTCCGGTGCGGTACAGCACATTGTGGGGATGGAACATAGCGACGTGATTATCGGCATTAACAAAGATGCCAACGCGCCTATCTTCAACGTGTGCAAATATGCTATCGTGGGCGACGCCAAGCAAGTGCTTGCCAAAGCCTTGGAACAATTAAAAAAATAAACTAACACACTAAGCAAATTCCCCGGGCAACCCCCGGGGATTTTTTTGCAAAGCCTACACGCACCCGTGCGAAATTTGCTATCATACTACATATATGGAATATACAGAACTGGATAGCGCAACCGAGTATTTTAAGAACTTGGGAAAATTATCCCAAGAAATTGACCGCGAAGAAATGGCGCGGTTATGGAAACGTGTAAAACGTGGGGATAAAGAAGCCAAAAAACGGGTGATGGAAATGCACCTGCGTTTAGTCATCCCTACCGCCAAACGGTTTTTGCGCCCCGGCATTGAACTGATGGACTTGGTGGAAGAAGGCAACTTGGGCCTGATGCAAGCCATTGACCGCTTTGACGCGCAAAAGGGATACCGCTTTTCTACCTACGCTATTTATTGGATTGAACAATACATCCGCCGCCACATTGAAGAACAAACCGGTTCTATTAAAATTCCGTCGCACGCGTGGGGAAAACTGAAAAAATGGTTCCGCGCGTGGAACGAACTTAAAGAAGCCAACGGACGCGATCCGTCTTTGCGTGAAATGGCTGAAGCGTTGGATTTGTCCGCCCGCCAAGTGAAAACGATTGTGGACACGCTGGAGGCCGCCCAAGGGGTGGACTCCCTCACCGCCATCATGCACGAAGATGATGAACTGACGCTGGAAGAAATGATTAGCGACGACGGAAAAGGCAACCCGCATGATGCCATTGTGTCCAACGAAAGCCACGCCAATTTGCGTGAAAGTTTAGATAATTTGGACGAACGTGACCGCACTGTAATTGCTTTGCGTTACGGGCTGGATGACAACACCCCCAAAACGCTGGGCGAAGTGGCGCAGATTATGGGCCTCTCGCGCGAGCGCGTGCGCCAAATTGAAGAACGCGCCGTGCGTGCGCTACGCAATGCCGCTATCAAAGCCGGGATGTTTGAGGCGGAAGAACAAGATTTCCGCACCACTAAATTCCACCTCTCGCTAAAAGATAACGTCAAAACCGACATCTTAGGCAACGAAGTGGAAAGTCCGCTGGCCAAATTCATCCGCCACAAAGTGGCCCAAGCCAAAAAACAAATCGCTAAGCAAAAAGCCGCCCGGGCCCGCGAGGAAAAATCCACTAAAAAACCGTCCAAAAAGACGACTGCAAAAAAAACCTCCGTTAAAAAAACACCGGCTAAACCGGCTCGGAAAACGGCCAAAAAAGTTTCCAAAAAACGATAACGCCCCCGTAGCTCAATTGGATAGAGCGATTCCGTCCTAAGGAAGAGGTTGCGAGTTCAACTCCCGCCGGGGGTATTTCTTCGTAATTTGCTCTAGGGCGTTGTTGTTCGGTTGCTCGAATACCTCGGCGCTACCGCGCCCGTTCCTACAGTATACTTCGCAACCTCACGCCTAGCCCTAAAGCAAATTTCTTTGAAAACCCGGAGCGTTTGGGAAGGAAACGTCCGCCGGGGGTATTTCTTCCTAAAATGCCCCGCTTCGTTGTTGCAAACTCGGTCGGATACCTCGTTGAAATTGCGCCGGGGTAAAGTTTTTTTCGCGAAGGTGCGGTTTCCATATTTGGCCTATCTAAGGCCGACTTTCACTCGCCTACCTGCAACGCTGCGCGTTGTCTTGCAGACGTACGCCACGTTCAACTTGCGGCCTTACCTAGTCTCAAATCTGAAAACAGGGGAAGACTTACGCTCTACCCGGTGCTTTTTTGAAAACCCGGGAATTTTGCCCCTTTGTTTTCTAATCAATTTTGCGCGTTGACGAAAGACCCCAAAATGCGTAACCTACTAACACAATAGGAGGGAACTTATGAAACACGAGTTTTTGGACTTAATCAAACAACGCCGCTCCCGCTATGATTTGACCAATCAAAGCACACTGCCCAAAGACGAAATTGTGCAACTCCTTGAGCAATGCGTGCTCCATACGCCCAGTCCGTTCAATAGTCAAAGCACCCGGGTACTGCTTTTGTGCGGGGCGCGCCAAGCGCAATTTTGGCAACTGGTCAAGCACGAGTTACAAAGTATTATCCCACCGGAAAATTTCGCCCCTACCGAGGAAAAACTTAGTGCCTTTGCCGCCGCGCACGGAACGATTTTATTTTTTGAGGACCAGCGCGTGGTGGAAGCGTTGAAAGCGCAATTCCCAACGTACAAAGACCATTTCGCGTATTGGTCCAACCAAGCCAACGCCCTGACGCAGTTTGCGGTGTGGACGTCTCTGGCGGAAAATGGGATGGGGGCCAGTTTGCAACATTACAACCCGCTTATTGATTTGGAAGTACACCGGCAATTCCACGTGCCGCTGGACTGGAAACTGATTGCACAAATGCCTTTTGGCGTGCCGCTAAGCAAACACGCACCGGATAAAACGTTCTTGCCGGTAAAAGAGCGCGTATTGGTAGCGTGCCCGTAGGGAACGCTTGAACATAAAAAACCCCCACGTGTGTGGGGGTTAGAAGATTGGAGAAATGGGGACTCGGTCACAAGTCGGCTTACTGACGTGCGCCGCTCGCGACCCCGCCTCGCCATGCTCGCCTTTCGTGCTTCGCCGGTGCGGCTTGCACTCAAACTCGCATAAGGCTCCGGCTTTCTCGTCCTAGACGCGGGCAAAGCAGTTTGCCCGCTTCCTACACCATACAAAAACCCCCACGTTGTGTGGGGGTTTTATATGGTTTCCGGACTAGGACTCGAACCTAGAATGACTGGACCAAAACCAGTAGTGATACCATTTCACCATCCGGAATTAAATGGTTTATTCTTTTACCAGT